>CAJPQU010000006.1 GCA_905372875.1 uncultured Schwartzia sp.
TCATTGTGCTTTATATTTTCGGGCATGGATACTATACGATGTTCTTTCGTTAAGAACATTTTGCCGCCGGTTTAATTTTTCAGCTGAAGCTACGGGACGTTCAGCGGGCGGTTTCGTCATTCGATAAGAGCGCCGAAGAGGGTTTTACAGAAACCCTCTTCGGCGCTCTTATATTTTTCGGAATGTTTTATCGGACAGGTTACGGGAAAGTTCAAGTGGGACTAGGATGTGAAAGAGTGGGCCAGGAGCCCTGTGGTCCTTTCCACTATAGTTTTGTATGCTCATTTCGTGCCATCCCGGGGAATCTTACAAAAAATTGTATGGGAAAAGATCTCCTATTGCTTAGATTATGAATTTATTATAAAATAAAGTTGATATTGTTTGTATATAATATTATTTAATAAGGAGAATCTATATGTTAAAACAAAAATTGATGTCCTCCCTCTTTCTACCTTTTTTATTCACCGGCGGCCTGATCTGTCAAGCGAAGGCAGTCGATGAAGGCTTAGACGAGTACACCTTGGATACCATCGTTGTCACGGCGCAGCGAACGGAAACCCGGGATCTTGACACACCGGCGACCACTACGGTTATTACGGCGAAGGATATTGAGAACCGCGGGTATCTTAGCGTTTTTGATGCGCTGGATCAAACGGTGGGCATTACCAGTTACAACTATTCCAGCGGGCAGGGGGATAACGGCAGCTCTACCGGGCGCGTCTATATCAGAGGGCTGGACAAAGGCACGCTGATTTTGGTGAACGGGGCGCCCGTTAACTTAAACAATTACAATTCCCCGGCGGGGATTCCCATCTCGGCGGTGGAGCGCATTGAAATCGTCAAGGGCTCCAATTCCGTTTTGTATGGCAGCGAGGCCATGGGCGGCGTCGTCAATATCATTACGAAACAAGGCGGCCGTACTAAAAATACGGCTTCAGTCACACTGGGGGATGTGAATACAGGGGGAGAATTCACCAGTCAGGGCGACAAGTACCTTGTTTCCGTTGGCCGTGAATATTTCAGCACGTTTCATGATTCCCAAATCCGGTACAATAACCCTTATGAGACCATCCGCAAAAAATTTCACAAGGATAATTGGTTTGCCAGTGTGAATTTTGCTTCAAATCTGACCATGAACTACATGCACACTAAGACGTATGGCACGGGCATGGAGTATTTAGACGAAAAGGGGCGTCGGAAGAAAACTGGCTACCAGTATGACGACAAGAGGGATCATGTGGCGTTGATCTACGACGATAAAGCGCACAATTTGAAATCAAATCTTTCGTACCATCGCCGCCGCATTGACGGACAGCAATTTTTAACTAATGGCAAAGTCTCCCGAAGTGGTGCTAGCAGCAACATCATTTTGAGCCGCCTCAATTTTGACACGACAAAACAGTGGAAACTTTCCGATCAGGGATCCCTCATCACCGGGCTTACGGCAGATAGAGAAAAATATGAAGAAATTGTCAACCGTGCTCATGCCATTACTCGCGACAGCTTGGGGCTGTACACGTCTTACAGCCATGAGTTTTCCGATAAGTTCTCGGTCGTTTTAGGATTGCGAGCTCAGTTTGTGAAGGGGAATAAGGCTGATTCGGCGAAAAACGCCTATCTGCCCCAGCTACAAACCCTGTATAAAATCGATGAACAAACGAGCTGGTACACGAACATCGGAAAATCGTTTGAAATGCCGGCCATCAACTCTCTCTATAGCATGGGCGGCACGGCGCGCAACGATAACTTAAAACCTCAAGAGGGCTGGTCGTATGAAACGGGCATTAAGCGCGTCACCGATACCAGCACCTTCAAGGCGGCTGTATTTACCATGAAAATGGACAATAAATTCGCTTGGAGAAAATATAAGGATTTAGGGCTGATTCCGCCCATAGGCATTGATCCCGATAACTACATTCAGGTGAATTTGGGGGAATTTAGAAATACTGGGTTGGAAGTGGAATATACGAAGCGGTTAGGGGACAGGTGGCATTACAACGCGGGCTTTACGGTACAGAACCCGGAGGCAAAGGATGCCGGGGTCTGGGTGCAGGAGTCTTCCCGTTGGCAGATGACGACGGGCGTGCAGTATGGCATCGGAAAGTTTCATTCCAGCCTGAATCTCTTCTGGGCAGGGGACAGAGAGGACGCCAGCAAAAAGATCGCGGGCAAATATCACCCCATGCGGGATAAGGTGGACTTGAACGCGGTGTTATCCTATACGCCGGATCAGCACAGCAGCTTTAAGCTCAATTTTTACAACCTGCTGAATCGGGACAATGTCATCAACGTCAGCGAGAATTTGGCGCGCCCCTTCAACTGGTCGATGACGTACACCTGTACGTTCTGATGCGTTAGGTCGGCTTTTAGCAATGTACAAACGGGAACGAACCGAAAGGAGAAACATTTTCGCAACCGGATCCGCGGCTATAACTAACAGAGAAGAGGGAATGGATGGCTTCCATTCCCTCTTCTGTACGCGCAGAAGAGAATAGGATTGATATTTTGTGAAAAAGATTTTACTGCTCATAAGCTGCCTCTTGGCACTGGGCATCATCGTTCACGGAGATACCCGGCTCGGCCAATTTTTTATCAACCATCAAGCGACATCAGTAACCAGTCAGACCAAACTTCCTCAATACAGGCGGATATTGGCCATTAGTCCGGCGCTCCAGGAAATTGTCCTGGCCTTAGCAGAGCCAGAACAGATCGTGGCGGTTAGCCCTTCTAGTAAAAATTCTCCGATTCCAGAAGTAGCCCAGGCGGCCCAAAAGATCAATGGGCAGATATCTGAACGTCCCGGCACAGAGGAAATTGTTGCCCTCCATCCGGATATTGTACTCCTTCCCATCGTTTTTTCCCGCGATCAAGCCGGCATCCTGGCTGACATGAATGTCAATGTGCTGCCATTAGGGATCCCCAATGGCTATCAGGAGTTAAAAGCGCGCCTTCTACTGATTGCCGAAAAGTTGGGATTGCCGGAAAAAGGCCGAGCATTAACAGATCAAATGGATAAAAAGTTAGCGCGGATTAAAGAAAAAAACAAAGCGATCCAGACACCGAAACTGGTCATTGCTTATTCTGTCAACGGCGCGTTCGGTCGAAAAAACGGCTCTTTTGATAATATTTGCCGGGAAGCCGGTGCGGTCAATGGCGGTGGAGTAGTGAATCTGAAGCAGGGGGAGCATCTTTCTAAAGAACAGGTGGTGGAGCTCGATCCCGATGTGATTTTGTGCGCCCGTTCCATTCAGGACAGCAAGATTCATCAGGATATTTTGCATGATCCGGCCTTTCAAACTATCAAAGCCGTCAAGAACCACCAGGTATTGCTGGTTGAGGACCGCTATATCTCTTCTGTTACCCAATCCTTTGTGGATGCGGTGGAAGCTGTTTCCCAACTGGTGTACCCGGAATTGTGGGATTTTGACTGATACAGGCAGCGCAGCGATTGTTTACGTTCAGCTGCGCGACAGGGATAAGGCCTTTTGGCGGTTATGAGGAAATTTTCCATGGCAGGAAAAGGAGTACGGTCCTTTGTGTCGAAGAATACTTTAGGGGACAAAAGACCGAAAATGATGGCGTTATATATTTTGCGTTGAAAGGATGCGAAGGTTTTATGGCTTTGCCGGCAGGAATTCATACGAATGAGGAGATTATAAGAGCGATGCAGGTCGCAGCTCTTTATGTTGGTGCCATCTTTCGCGAGGACGCGGCGATCCGAGTCACAGATAGCGAAAAGGTTCTCACGTACGTTCCGGGACGGGCGCTGGATATCCGGGTGGAGGAGGGGACCCCTATCACAGCGCGGATGGCGCGCTGCCTTAAGGAGGACAGGGTCGATACCTACGAAGTGGAAAAAGAGAAGTATGGGATCCCTATCAAGGTTATCAATGCGCCTTTTCATGGTATTCACGGAGAAGTCATCGGCATGATTTCGGCGGTCTTAAATATCAATGATGCGGCGGAATTGATAGAATCCATGAATTCTATTTCTCGTTTGACGCAGACAGTCTACGCGTCTGTAGAGGAGGTGTCCCAGAGTGCCAATGAGCTGGCACAGGCGGGACAAGACTCGGTAGCTCAGGCGGCGGTGCTGAAGGAAAAGAACGCGGATACCAGCAAGGTCATTGAATTCATCAATAACATCGCCCAGCAGATAAATCTTTTAGGATTGAACGCGGCGATTGAGGCGGCTCGGGCCGGGGAACAAGGGCGCGGCTTTGCTGTCGTCGCCGAGGAAGTTCGCAAGTTAGCGGAGCAGTCCCGGGAAGCGACGGAGAAAATTCAGGCGACGTTGACGGAGATGAATCGAGCCGTAGCGGAAATTTCAAAGTCCATTGAGACGACGGGGGCGATCAGCGAGGAGCAGGCCGCTTCCACGGAGCAGATCACGGTGAACCTGTCCGAGGTCAGAAAGGCGGCGGAGCGGTTGGAAACTTTTGTACAGACCTTAAAATAAGGGATCGTGAAGTGATGTTGGCACAAGAGCTTCACGGCGGTTCTGGGAGAGAACGGTTTTGACGCACGAGAAAAGAGGGCTTCCTGGGGAGAGGCCCTCTTTTCTGTGCCAATCAAGAACTATCGATAAAAAAACCGCCGATTTTATCGGCGGTGAAAAGTCAAGGGACGCGTCGGTTATCAGCCTCTTCGCTGTAAAGGGCGTTGAGGAGGCTGACCAATTTTTTCCGATCCTTTTGCGTCGGCGTTCGAGAAAAGATCTTGTAAGAGCCTTCCATGAGGAAGGAAGCCAGGTCGATGCCCGGTTCTTTGCGCGTGTATGGCCGGTCATGCTTCAGGAGAAAATCCAACGATACGTGAAAGTAATCAGCAATTTTTTTGAGGGTCTCATGATCCGGCTCGCGCACACCGCGCTCGTAACGGTTGTAGGTGGATTGCCCGATGTGCAGGGCGTTGGCAATATTTGTCTGGGTCAGTGCTTCTTTTTCGCGCAGATATCGAAGTCGGTTGTTTTGCATATGTTCCAAACCCCTTCCTATTGATTTGGAAGAACGCCGCCCCTGTTTAGAAAATCGTCGAGGCTTTTTGTCATTCGATTGACGTTCCCGCGGAATGTACACCTATATTTTACCAGAAAATAGGCGGCTATGCCGCAAAATATGCTAAAATGGCATAGAAATTTTTGGAAAATTTATATTATAATTCCCATTCATTTTATGTGCTTTTCAACGAAATTGCCGATGCGCTGTAAGGCTTCATCGATTTGATTAAGGGAGGTAGCGTAGGAGCAGCGGATGTAGCCTTCACCGCAGGTACCGAAAGCGCTGCCCGGCACGAGGGCCACGTGTTCGGACATCAGAAGTTTTTCCGCGAATTCTTCGGAGGATAAACCTGTGGCGGTAATATCGGGAAAGATGTAAAAGGCGCCTTTGGGTTCAAAACATTTGAGTCCCATTTTTTGAAACCCGTTGTAGATGAAGCTCCGGCGGCGATCGTATTCGGCTACCATCTTCTTCATATATTTTTCCCCGCGCCGCAGGGCTTCGATGGCCGCAACCTGAGCGGTGATGGGGGCGCAGAGCATAGTATACTGGTGAATCTTTGTCATGGCGGCGATGATTTCCGGTGCGCCGAGGGCGTAGCCGATGCGCCAACCGGTCATGGCGTAAGCTTTAGAGAAGCCATTCAGGAGGATAGTTCGCGCTTTCATGCCCGGGAGGGATGGGAACGCGATATGAGTTTCTCCGCTGTAGGTTAAGTCGCCGTAAATCTCATCGGAGATGACGATGAGATCATGTTCCTCGGCGAACTGGGCGATGGCTGAGAGATCGTCTTTTCCCATGACCGCGCCGGTGGGATTGTTGGGATAGCCGATGAGAAGCGCTTTGGTGCGGGGTGTGAGATGAGCCGCTAAATCCTTCGGCGTGATGCGAAATTCGTTTTCAATTTTTGCCGGAACGGGAACGCCGATGCCGCCGGCGAGAGCGGCACACGCCTTGTAAGAAACATAGCACGGTTCGGGGATCAGAATTTCGTCCCCGGGAGAGAGAACGGCCCGCATGGCCAGGTCTAAAGCTTCGCTGACCCCCACGGTGACGAGGACGTCGGTGGCCGGATCATAGTCGAGGCTGTAGCGAGCCTTCTGGAGGCGGGCGATCTCCTGCCGCAGTTCCAGCATGCCCCGATTGGCGGTATAGGAAGTATAGCCTTGTTCTAAGCCGTAGACACAGCTTTCCCGGATGGTCCACGGGGTTACGAAATCCGGTTCGCCTACGCCTAAAGAGATGACGTCCTCCATTTCGGCAGCAATGTCAAAGAAGCGGCGGATGCCTGAGGGCGGGATGCTTTGCACCGTGGGGGAGAGAATGGCAGACCAGTCCTTCATGGTGACACCACCAGTCTGCGGTCACATTCTTTATTGTCGACGATAAGACCGTCTTTTTTGTAAGGTTTCAGCATGAAGTGGCTGCGGGTAGAGGTAACACCGTCGATGGTGGCCAGTCGGGTGGCGATGAAGTCGGCGATATCGGAGAGCGATTTGCCCTCGATGATGACCAAAAGGTCAAAGATTCCGCTCATGAGGTAGACGGACTGCACTTCGTCAAAGCGGCAGATGCGCTCGGCGATGGCGTCGAAGCCCACTTCCCGCTGCGGCCTTAGCTTTACCTCAATGACGGCAGTGACGAAATTTTCTCCCGCTTTATTCCAGTTGATGAGGGTATTGTAGCCCAAGATGACCTGATCTTTTTCCAGGCGGCGGAGGTCTTTTTCCACTTCGTATTCGCTGCGCTGTAAGATAGCGGCCAGCTCGCTCACCGGGCGCCGGGCGTCGTGCTCCAAAAGTTCCAGCAGTTCTTTCATGTTCATGGCTCCTTTCGCCAAACAGAGAAATTGGAATAAAAAAAGCCCCGTCCGGCAAAGGACGAGGGGCTTATTCCCGTGGTACCACCTTTATGAGCCGAAAGATCAGCTCTCTCTTACGCTTTATCGCGGCACGCGGCGAGGTTTCCCCCGCATGCTCACGGATAGCTTTCCATCTCTTCCTTTAGCGGCTCGCAGCGCCCGCCGCCTCTCTGATGAAGCGCGATTTTGCCGCGCTTTCCCAAAGGAGCAAAAATGTACTTTTCCGATCATTGCATAAGACTATGGTTTTGGTTAAAATAGATATTATCACAAGTCATTTATCCTTGGCAAGGTTTTTTTACGGAAACGGGAAAAAGGAGAGTTGGCTATGTTGGCAGGGAGATTGGACGCATCGGGGAAAGACAAGGCGCTGCCGCCGGCGGTACGGCGGGCGCTGGATTTCTTGCGGGAGACGGATTTTAGGGCGCTCCCCGACGGCCGCTATGATATTGACGGCGATCGCTGTTACGCGAAACTGGCCCATTATACCACGAAGCAGGCAGAGGAGTGCTACCCCGAAGCGCATCGGCGCTATGCGGATATTCAATACATGGTGGAAGGGGAAGAATATATCGAGGTCTGCCCCCTGGGGCCTGATTTAGTGGTTCATACACCCTACGATGCGGCCCGGGATATTCTCTTTTTTGAGGGGCTGGTCCCCAAAACTTCTTTTCCGTTGACGACGGGCGATTTTTTGATCCTGCTGCCGCAGGATGTCCATCGCCCCGGGGTGGCGGTGGAGGCGCCAGGCCCTGTCGTGAAGGTCGTGGTGAAAATGGACATGGCCCTTCTGGCGGGCGCCATGCCGGCCGGCTGTCGGATTTGAGAGCAACGAGCGGGATAGATGAAGGAGGCAGAACCATGGCAGTAAAAAGAATTTTTGTAGAGAAACGACAGGGATTTTTTGATATTCCCGCCCAACAGTTGGCCGCCGATCTCATTGAGACCTTTCGGCTTACGGGATTGAAAACGGCGCGGTTGATCCACCGATATGATATTGAGGGACTGAGCGAGGAAGAATATCGTAAAACCCGGGATACCGTATTTGCGGATCCCCCGGTGGACGTGGTCTACGAGGAAAAGCTGCCTGATTTCCCCAAGTCTCGTTCCTTCGCCATGGAGTATCTCCCGGGGCAGTTTGACCAGCGGGCCGATTCTGCGGCCCAGTGCGTTCAGCTCGTTACGCAGAAGCAGCGGCCGGAAATTCGGACGGCGACGGTGGTGGTTTTGGTGGGGGACGTAGATGAGGATACGTTCCAACGCATTAAGAAATATATGATCAACCCTGTGGACAGCCGGGAAGCATCCTTAGAGAAGCCGGAAACTCTGCGCCGGTCATCCGTTGTTGCGCCGTCGGTGGAGATACTGACGGATTTCTTGGCGTACGATGAAGAGGCTTTGGATTCGTTTCGAACTTCGCGGGGACTGGCCATGAATCTTGAGGATCTGGCCTTTTGTCAGCAGTATTTTCGGGATACGGAGCATCGCTCCCCTACGCTTACCGAACTTCGGGTGATTGATACCTACTGGTCGGACCATTGCCGCCACACCACTTTTACCACCGCCATTGATTTAGTGGATTTTGATAAGGGGTATTTTACGCCGGTATTGGAAAAAGCCTATCATCGCTATATTGACGATCGTCTGGAAATCTACGGCGATAAGGAACAGCAGGAGAGGGATATGACCCTCATGGACCTTGCGACGATGGGCATGAAGGCTTTGAAAAAGGCTGGACAATTAGAGGATTTGGACGAATCGGAGGAGATTAACGCCTGCTCCGTCAATGTCAAGGCGGTGCGGGACGGAAAGACCGAGGATTGGCTGGTCATGTTCAAGAACGAGACCCATAACCATCCTACGGAAATCGAGCCCTTTGGCGGCGCAGCCACCTGCCTGGGCGGTGCTATCCGCGATCCTCTGTCGGGGCGTGCCTATGTTTATCAAGCCATGCGCCTGACGGGCTCGGGGGATCCCCGACGACCCATCCAGGAGACCCTTCCGGGCAAACTTCCTCAGAAAAAGATCACCCAGGAAGCGGCGGCCGGGTACAGCTCTTATGGCAATCAGATCGGCCTCGCCACGGGACAGGTGACGGAAATTTATCATGAAGGCTTTGTGGCTAAGCGCTTGGAGATCGGCGCAGTCATCGCTGCCGCGCCCAAGGAGAACGTCGTACGCCAGCGGCCGGAGCCGGGGGATGTCGTCCTCTTAGTGGGGGGGCGCACCGGTCGGGACGGCTGCGGCGGCGCGACCGGATCATCCAAAGAACATACGCGAGAATCTCTGACCAGCGCCGGGGCCGAGGTGCAAAAGGGAAATCCCCCCACGGAGCGCCAGCTGCAGCGGCTCTTTCGCCGACCGGAGGTGGCGAGGCTCATCAAGCGCTGCAACGATTTCGGTGCGGGAGGTGTGGCCGTAGCCATTGGAGAACTGACACCGGGGCTGCGCATCAATTTGGATGCCATTCCTAAAAAATATGAAGGGCTCGATGGGACGGAACTCGCCATCTCCGAATCTCAGGAGCGCATGGCGGTGGTGCTGGCCCAGCAGGATATCAACGCATTTCTTCAGGCGGCGGCGGAAGAGAACGTGGAAGTTTCCATCGTGGCGATGGTGGACGAAAAGCCGCGCCTCGTCATGCAATGGCGCGGGGAAAATATTGTGGATATCAGCCGGGCGTTTTTGGACACCAACGGGGTGCGCCAGCATGTCCGGGTCCGGGTGGAATCTCCCACGACGGAACGCCGCTACGTTTGGCGCGTGCCGGAGGGCGTCCGTCAGTGCGGCCGCCATTTGGACGCGGCCTGGCTGGCGAATCTTCGGGAGCTCAATGTTTGCTCCCAGAAAGGGCTGGGGGAACGCTTCGATTCTACCGTGGGTGCGGCGACCGTCCTCATGCCTTACGGCGGGAAACGGCAGCTCACGCCCCAGGAAGGGATGGTGGCGAAGCTGCCTGTGCTTTCCGGTACCATGGAAACGGCTACGGTTATGACCTTTGGCTTTGATCCCGCTTTCATGGAATGGAGCCCTTTTCACGGCGCTGTTTACGCCATTGTGGAGGCGGCGGCGAAGATGGTGGCGCTGGGGGCATCAGCAGCAGGGATACGCCTGTCGCTCCAGGAATACTTTGAAAGTTTAGGGACCGATCAACATAAGTGGGGCAAACCTTTCAGTGCCCTCTTAGGCGCGCTGTGGGCGCAGCATGAATTGGGAATTCCTGCTATCGGCGGCAAGGATTCCATGTCCGGCACCTTTATGGATAGGCATGTGCCGCCTTCCTTGGCTGCTTTCGCGGTGAATACGCTGCCCGCCAAACAGGTGATATCGGCAGAATTCAAATTTCCCGACAGTCGGGTCTATGTAGTGCCCTGTCCTAAGGACTCTTTCGATATGCCGAAATTCCACCAGCTCCGTCACAATTTCACTCGGGTGGCTGCCCTGATAGCGGCCCGTAAAGTCTTGGCGGCGGCTACGGTACGTGTCGGCGGCATTGCCGCGACGGTTTCTAAAATGTGCCTAGGGAACGGTGTGGGTCTCACCTTCAGTCGAAGTCTGCAGCGAGATGACTTGTTTAAAGCTGACTATGGCACATTCGTTCTTGAGGTTCCCGGGGGGACGGATGTTTCCGCTACGCTGGAAGGGACCGGTTATTATGAACTGGGAGAAACGACGCTGGTGCCCAGTATCGTCTGCGGACAGATGGTGTTTACGCTGCAGGAGATTGAGCGGGCGTGGCGGGAGCCTTTGGAAAAAATATTCCCCACCGAGGGGAAAAGTGTCGGAACCGTTCCTCCCACGGCCTTATATACTGGCGGACCGCGGATTTCGGCGGCGGCCTCTTACGCTAAACCGCGGGTTCTCATCCCGGTCTTTCCGGGAACCAACTGTGAGTACGATTTGGCCCGGGCTTTTCAGCGGGCCGGGGCGAAGGTGGAGTCCCTCGTCATTCGCAATCGAACGCCGCAAGCCATCGCGGAGACGGTGGAAGCGCTGGCCAAAGGGATCCGCGAGGCGCAGATTCTTATGCTGCCCGGCGGATTTTCCGGCGGGGACGAGCCGGATGGATCAGGGAAATTCATCGCTGCCATGTTCCGAAACCCTCGGCTGCGGGAGACGGTCATGAGCCATCTTTACCGCAAGGACGGTCTGATTCTTGGTATCTGCAACGGATTTCAAGCACTTGTGAAATTAGGGCTCCTGCCTTACGGTGAAATCCGCGACCTTACTGGGGATTCCCCCACGCTGACCTTCAATACCCTTGGCCGTCACTTCTCCGGTATGGTGCAGACACGGGTGGTTTCCAATCTTTCGCCTTGGCTTTCGGGGACCGTGCCGGGAGCGCTCCATACCGTTGCCGCTTCTCATGGGGAAGGGCGCTTCGTGGCGGATCGGGAAGTCATTGCCTCCCTGCGGGTGCGCGGGCAGATTGCGACCCAGTATGTGGACGAAGTGGGAAATCCCACCATGGATATTTCCTATAATCCCAACGGTTCCGCTTACGCCATCGAAGGAATCACCAGCCCTGACGGCCGTATTCTCGGGAAAATGGGTCACTCCGAGCGCATCGGGGAAAACATCGCCGTGAATATCCCCGGCGATAAAGACCAAAAGATTTTTGAAGCCGGCGTGAAATATTATTCATAAGACACAAGGAAAAATGCCTTCCGCCCTTTGCCGCGGGAGGCATTTTCATAAAATCATGCCATGCCGCGGCAAAGGGCGGGACACGGGGCGGCGCAAAGGAAAAGATCGGCGGGGGTGTGGGAAAAACGTTCTGAAGCGTTTGTGTCAAAGGTAAAGAAGAGCGTTCTTTGTTTGCATACGTTGAAAAGTTCTCTCGCCGCCAGTATAATGAACGTAATGGACAGTTGGATATTGCGGCGTAACGAAGGGGGAGTTTCAGTGGCAGGCAAGTACGTTATGGCGTTAGATGCCGGGACGACGAGCAACCGGGCGATCATTTTTGACGAGGAATCCCGTATCGTCGGGGTAGCGCAAAAGGAGTTCACACAACATTTTCCTCAGCCGGGCTGGGTGGAGCATGACGCGGAAGAGATTTGGAGCACTATGTCCACGGTGATGAAAGAGGCGCTGGAAGATGCGAATCTGGTGGCAACAGACATTGCGGGGATCGGCATTACGAATCAGCGGGAAACGGCGGTGGTGTGGAGCGTCAAAACAGGGCGTCCCATCTATAACGCTATTGTCTGGCAATCGCGTCAGACGGTGGAGATTTGTGAGGATTTGAAACGGCAGGGGCTGGAGGAGGAGTTCCATCGCAAGACGGGACTGATCATCGACGCTTATTTTTCCGGTACGAAGGTGAAGTGGATTCTCGATCACGTAGACGGCGCACGAGCGGCGGCCGATCGGGGGGAGCTCCGTTTTGGCACCATCGATACTTGGCTCATCTGGAAACTCACCGGGGGCGCGGTACATGTGACGGATTATTCCAATGCTTCCCGAACTCTCATGTATAATATTCGCGAGCTTGGCTGGGATAAGGAACTGCTCCATCATCTGACGGTGCCGGCGTCTTTGCTGCCCAAAGTGCGGTCTTCCAGCGAAATCTACGGCAAGACTATTCCGTCCATCCTAGGCGGCGCGGTACCTATCGCCGGGGCGGCCGGTGATCAGCAGGCGGCGCTCTTCGGACAGAATTGTTTTGCACCGGGCATGGCGAAGAATACTTACGGTACGGGCTGTTTTATGCTCATGAATACCGGGACGACAATTCATGAGTCCCGGAACGGTCTCGTTACCACCATTGCTTGGGGGCTTGACGGTCAGGTGGAGTATGCGCTGGAAGGGTCGATCTTTGTGGCCGGAGCGGCCATTCAATGGCTGCGGGACGGCTTGCGCCTCATTGATACGGCGCCGGATTCCGAATGGGTGGCCAAAGGCGTGCCTGATGCGGGGGGCGTTTATCTCGTACCGGCCTTCGTGGGGCTGGGTGCACCTTATTGGGATATGAGCGCCCGGGGGACGATCTTAGGCGTCACCCGGGGGACGACGAAAGCCCACTTGGTGCGGGCGGCACTTGATTCCATGGCGTACCAGACACAGGATGTCCTCAGTGCTATGGAAGCGGATTCCAATATTCGCCTGGCGGAGCTTCGGGTAGATGGCGGCGCGGTGGCGAATAATCTCCTCATGCAGTTTCAGGCGGATATTCTGAGGGTGCCGGTGGAAAGGCCGCAGGTGATTGAAACGACGGCGCTGGGCGCGGCTTATTTGGCCGGTTTGGCGGTAGGGGTTTGGCAGTCCAAAGAAGAGCTTACCAAGCGCTGGAAATTAGACGTGCGTTTTGAGCCAAAGATGGACAGAGAAGAAGCGAAGAAACTCTATTACGGATGGCGCAAAGCGGTTCGCCATGCCATGCACTGGCTGGAGGAAAACTGACGGCGTATCCGATGATAGGCGCGGGACAATGACAAGTTAGAGCAAGGAAGGGGCGAAGCATGGAGAATTTATTTGGCGAGTTCATGGGTATGGTGGTCCTGGTCACCTTTGGCTGCGGGGTCTGCGCGAATATGGCGCTCAATAAGACCTGCGGTCACGGCGGAGGCTGGATCTGTATTACGGCAGGCTGGGCGTTGGCCGTTCTCCTTGGCGTTTTTACCGCCTCGGCGCTGGGCGCACCGCAGGCGGATATCAATCCTTCGGTTACGTTGGCTAAGACACTGGCCGGTATTTATACTTTTCCCCAGTTTTTAGCAACGGCGGCGGCGCAGATTGCGGGAGGATTCATCGGCGGCGTCGTGGTGTATTTAGCGTATCTTCCGCAGTGGAAGGAGACGGAGGATGGTCCTGCGAAACGGGGCGTCTTTTGCACGGCTCCCGTGGTACGGAATATTCCGGCAGCCTTTCTGACGGAGATGATCGCCACGTTTTTCCTGATGTTCGTCATTTGGATGATCTTTGCCAAACCCAATGGACCAATTCCTCCCGGATTGGGACCGTATTTTGTGGCCATGCTCATCTGGGCGCTGGGACTCTCTTTGGGCGGTCCTACCGGATATGCTATGAGTGCATCCCGTGACTTGGGGCCGCGGCTTGCTCACGCGGTGCTGCCGATCCCTAACAAGGCGGATTCAGACTGGGGCTACGCTTGGGTGCCGGTGATCGCGCCCCTCTGCGGCGGGGCGCTAGCCTACGCCGCCGCGCACCTTTTGGGGATGGTGTAAGGACAAGAACAACTAATGAGTATCTTTTATAGATCTTAAAAAAAGGCATCTCTTCCGGTCGTTTCCGGGTTAGTGACCCGGGCGTAAAGAAGCAGATGCCTTTCTTTATGTGAAGTTGAAGGCGTTCAAGACCTCCACTGAAGGAGGCGCACATCAATCTTCTGCAACTTATTATTGCCGACAAACTTGATTAAGTCAATATAAACACGATGTAGGGTTAGTAATGCACGACATCGGCGGTCTGAATGATTTTTCGTCGTATCTCCGCGCTTTCGTCGCTTTGGAGAAAGGCGAGAGTCGAAGGGGGGACGAGAGAAGCGAGGGCGGCGAGGTTTCCCTCCTGGATATAACGACGCACTGTGGAGGCGCTGATAGGAGCACCTTCGGCTTCCTTGCGGGGGATGATGCGGCATTCGATGTTCGTCTCCGGCAAAAACTGCGTCATGGTTTCATTGTACAGGTTTGTGACATGGCTGGAGGGTTCCGAGCCGACATAGCGGCGGGTGATGCCGAGGGCGGCGGCGATACGCTGGAATACCGCGATGTCGAGTCGGGCGTGGCCGAGAATGGCCGCGTCTTCATCTTTTTGAAAGTAGCTGGGGAAGGTGGCTTGGCTGACAATATAAGGGCCGCTGGCATGGTAGGTAACATTTTTCAAATGGGCGGTACCGGCACGCACCAAGCGTTCGCGCACGGCGAAGGGGAAGAAACTGATGTCTTCGCTCACAATAAAGATATGCAGGAGGGTGCTTTCCCGAGCCGCGTATTCCACTAAGTATTGGTGCCCTAAGGTGAAGGGATTGGCGTTCAGAACGAGAGCCGAGATGGGCGGGGCATAGCCACGGGGTGTTTCGTCCTGTAATTTTTTCAGATACGAGGGGAAGCCCGCCGCCTGGTTTTCCAAAAAAACAATACTGTCGGGGACGCGGGCAATTTCATGAAAGCCCAGTTTTTGAAAAAAGAAAGCGGTAGAGACTTTCGTGTAAAGAAATACGCCGGCGTGGCCGCGCTGTTTCTGCACCTCCATGAGGTGCGTGAGGATGCGGTGCATGAGCCCCTTTCCCCGGTGGGCGTGATCGACGGCGAAGCAGCGCAGCGTGTTGGCGTAGCAGCTCCCCGTAGCGATGGCGGCGCGGCGCTCATCATAGATGGCGCAGGTATAGTCGAGGTGAGTATCCAGGCGGATACCTTCGCGCTGCAAAAGAGTGCGCACGGCTTCTCGGCCCGCCACATCTGATGGCGAGACGGTAGATATCTCAAACATAAAATGGCCTCCTGTATTGGTTTTCCGGTGATTTGGCGGTCTATGGGCAAGATCACACAAGTATTTTTTCGGAATTAACGAATTACTCTCATCATTATATCATACGGCTGGGGCAAAGGAAAAATAATCATCGCAGATGCCTTCAGGGGAAAATAAAAGCCGCTCCGGCGTTTTGGTATGCCGGGGCGGCTTCTCTGAACATAGGTAGACCCGAACCGTTTTAAGGGGAGGACGGTCCGGGCCCAAGGGAGATAGAGAATGAAAAGATGTGTATATAATTCGCCCGGCTTAGGGGAGAGGTAAATCTGAAGGCCAGACGGATTATATTTGTTGTCAGCGGCTGCTCACCGCTTCGATAAGGGGTTCCTTATCTGCTTCATACTGTAACAAGTCTTTATGAAAATCGTCTGGCTGATTTGTTAAGATATGCTTAAATGATTTATCGACAATGGACAATGGTTCTTGTCCGTCCTTGACGGGGTTGTTATAATGAAGATATTCGAGGTCATTTGTCGACGTCTTCGGATCTCTTTGTGGAGGCGCAGAAGTGAGGAGTTGAACGATCATAGAGTTTCAGAAACTGACAAAAGAGGATAAGGATACGCTGGATCCTTTTTTTCGGGCACGTTATTATGAAAATTCGCATTTCAATTTTACAACCTGTTATATGTGGCGGAATCTGTTTGATTTTCAATGGGCGATTGAGGATGATGTGCTGTTTTTGATTACGAAATGGCAGGATCAGCCGATGGTTCTTCAGCCTTTCGGGCCGGAAGAAAAACTGGCGGCGGCGGCCGAGAAGCAGGCCGCTTGGCTGAAGGCGCAGGGGGCGCCTTTTTTGGCGTATAATGTGGAAAAAACCATGGCTGAGATCTATGAGGCGCTGCCGGGGGCGGATTTAGAGGCGCGTGCCATCCGGGATGAAGCGGATTACCTCTATCGGACGGAAGATCTCATTCGGCTGGCGGGGCGCCGCTATCACACGAAGAAGAACCATCTCAACAGCTTTCGGCGCAACTTCCCGGAGGCGCGCTACGTTCCCCTTACACCGGACATCGTGCCGGAATGTAAGCTGAACCTCAACGCGTGGTATAAGTCGCTTCTCAGCGAAACCCCGGATGATCCTTATCTGCCCACCGAGCGGGCCGCCATCATTGAAATTCTGAACCATTTTCAGGATTTTGGCCTCAAAGGCGGCGCCATTTCCCTGGGACGCCGGATCGTGGCATTTACTTTCGGAGAGATGCTGAATCGGGATACGGTGGTCATTCATGTGGAGAAGAGTGCCCCCGATATAGGCGGCGCCTACGCGGCCATCAATCAGGCGTTTTTGGAACACGAATGGGCGGATACCGTTTATGTGAATCGACAGGAGGACATGGGATTGGAAGGGCTGCGAAAGGCCAAGGAGTCATACCGACCGATTCGGATGATCGAAAAGTTTACGGTTCGCCCGCGAGCAGCATGGGAGGATGAAGCATGAACGAGGCGGCAGGGCAGCACGGCTTTTGGGAGCGACTCTTTCGACTGACGGAAAAACGGACGACGGTACGGACGGAAATGCTCGCCGGACTGACGACGTTCATTTCGGTGGCATATATCTTATTTGTTAATCCCAATATCTTGGCGGATGCCGGCATTCCTAAGGAGGCGGCGATCGCTTCGACGATTTGGGTAGCGGCGCTGACCACTACGATGATGGGCGTCTTCGCGAATTATCCGGTGGCCTTAGCACCGGGCATGGGGCTGAACGCGTTTTTCACCTACTATGTGGTGGGGACGCTGCATCTTCCGTGGCAAGTGGCCTTAGGGGCGGTATTTTTTTCCGGTATCCTGTTTTTCCTGATGACCTTGGGCGGCTTGCGGCAGGCGATCATCCGGGCGGTGCCCGAAAACCTGAAACGGGCTATCGGCGTAGGGATCGGTATGTTCATCGCTTTTATCGGCTTGCGGGGAACGGGGCTTATCATCGCCGACAAAGCGACCTATGTCACGCTGGGGCATGTGATGAATCCCACGACGCTGCTGTCTCTCTTCGGTCTGCTTTTGACCGGTGCACTGATGGCCCGGGGCGTGAAGGGAGCTATCCTCATTGGAATCTTGGCGGTGACCCTCATCGGTATGGGCCTTGGCCTCACGCCAATACCCCACGGGATTGGCGACATTATGAGCTTTTCTCTGCCGTCCATGAAGGAAACCTTTGGCCAGCTTGATTTAGCCGGTGCTTGGGCGTTTGGCATTTTTTCTATCATTTTCACCTTCACGGTGGTGGAACTTTTTGACAATATGGGTACGCTCATCGGCCTCACGACGAAGGCGAAGATGGTGAGACCCGATGGGGAAATCGAAAATCTTGACCGCGCCTTGACGACAGACGCGATCGGTACCATGATGAGCGCGGTATTCGGTACCTCTACGGTCACTTCCTATATCGAAAGCGCTTCGGGCATCGCCGAAGGAGGACGCACAGGCCTCACGGCAGTGACGGTGGCGGGGCTCTTTTTAGTGGCCCTCATTTTCGCGCCTCTCATCGGCTTGGTGCCAGGCTTTGCCACGGCACCGTCCCTCGTTTTGGTAGGGGCGCTGATGATGTCGGAAGTGGTGAACGTGAAGTTCAGTGACTTCAGCGACGGGCTGCCGGCTTTTTTGACGATCATCATGATGCCGCTGACCTCCAGTATCGCCAATGGGTTTGCCTTCGGCTTTGTCAGCTATGTTATCTTGAAGACCGTGACCGGTGCGGTACGGGAAGTCCGCCCCATCATGTGGGTAGTGGCCGCTGCTTTCGTGGCGAATCTGATCCTTCGAGGCTGATGGGACGACAAAAGAATATCTCTGCTCTGGGAAGCGTCGGGATTGATATTTTATCCCGACGCTTTTGAGATTAACTCTCAATATTCTTGACGGGCGGGAAGGGTCACTATATAATAGAGAAAGATTTTACTTACGGATGCGCCACGGCAGCGGCACTTTCCCAAGACTCGGTTCCCTATGTGCAAGGGAGAAAGAGAGGCTGATATGGAGCAGGAGAAGAAAAAGCGGAAGATTGACCTTTTGGATATTGTCGTCGCAGTTTTGAGTCTGGCGCTCTGTCTGGCGCCGAAAACGGTGTTTCATACCTGCAGGGCGAGGCCGGACGGGAGCTGGATGCTTTGTCATTGGACGGGAGAAGCCGTCGTGGGGGCAGGGGTCGTCCTCGCTTGCCTGGCGGGGATACGTTTTTTTGTTTCCTCGTCCGTAAAGCAGGGAATCGACATTTCCATGCTGCTTCTGACGGTCCTGACAGCGCTTCTGCCGGGGCATCTTCTGCCGCTCTGCAAAATCGCTACCATGCCCTGCCATGTGCTGTTCCAGCCGGCGGTAATTCTCATTGCCGGATTCTTAGCGGTCGCCCTCGCCGCGGATATCCTGTGGCGGAGAAAGAAGGATAAGTCGTCATGAGTTTCATTGTTCGCTTTTCCTGGCAGAATCTCTGGCATCGGCCGGGGAGGTCCGCCGCTCTGCTCCTTTTTGCCGCGTTTTTCGCGGCGGCGGTGTTTGGCGGAACCATCCTCATTTCCAGTATGCAGCGGGGCATGCAGGTTTTAGAATCGCGCCTTGGCGCGGATGTGGTGGTGATGCCCGCTTCGGCCCGCACGCAATTCAATATCAATTCGGTACTGCTTCAAGGAACGCCGGGCTATTTTTATATGGACGCGGCCGTCATGGATCAAGTAGCGGCGATCAACGGGGTGGAAAAGCTATCCCCCCAGCTTTTTCTCGCTTCCATGACCGCTGACTGCTGCTCGGCTTCGCTCCAGATCGTGGGTTTTGATCCGGCCACAGACTTCGTCATCCAGCCTTGGATCAAGGAGACGTACGACGGAAAGATCGAGGACGGAGACATTGTAACCGGCTGCAACGTGCGCTTTACGGAAGATCGGAAGCTGAAATTCTTTGATGTGGAGTGCCGGGTCGTCGCCCAGCTGGCCAAGACAGGATCAAATTTGGACAACGCGGTTTACGCCAACGCGGACACAGTGCGCCGCCTGATCGCGTCCTCGCAGGCCCGGGGGATGAATCAGTACAATTCCTTTGATCCCGACAAGGTCGTTTCCACGATACTGGTCAAGGTGAAAGAAGGGTATGACATCGAAAAGGTGCGTGACGATATCAAGGTACACGTCCGGCACATCAAAGCGGTGGCGGCGAAAAACCTCATCTCGGACATCTCCACGGGCCTCACGGGCCTGGCGGATATGATCGGCCTTTTTATCGGTATCATCTGGGCTTTGTGCGTCGTTATCATGATGATCGTCTTCACTATGGTGATGAACGAGCGCAAGCGGGAATTTGCCGTTCTGCGTGTTTTGGGGACGTCGCGCCGGATGTTGGCGGGACTGGTGGTAGGAGAAGCACTTCTTCTCAACCTCGTGGGGGGCGTCATTGGCATCCTCATGGCGGGACTCGTTACTTCGCTTTTTACCAACGCCATCAGCCTTCTTCTGGGTGTTCCTTTCCTGTTGCCGAAGATCTCGGCGATCGCTCTCTTAGCGGGGGGAACGCTCCTGACCTCGGTGCTGACGGGCGGTATCATCTCGGCTTTTGTGGCCTATCATATCAGCAGCCTTGACACCAGCCTGATCCTGCGGGAAGGGGAATGACCGAAAGGGCGCTTTAACGCCACTCCTTAGAGGCTGGATTTATGGGAGAATGAGCTATGAACTTATACGCAAAAGAAGTAAAAAAAGTGTTTGCCCGACGGGGCAGAGGCGGCGAGTTTTGTGTTCTTTTTCCCGCCGATCTCACGCTGACGGCAGGGAAATTGGTAGAGATCACCGGTCGTTCGGGCAGTGGGAAAAGTACTCTGCTGCAAATCTTAGGGGGATTGCTTCAGCCAACGGCTGGGCAGGTTCTCCTGGATGACACCGCTCTCTACACTCTGGGGGATGGAGCCCTGTCGCGCCTGCGCAACCGTCATATTGGGGTGATTCCACAAGGTCATACGGCACTTCGCAGCTTGTCGGTGGCAGAGAACGTCATGCTGCCCGCCAGGCTGTATCAAAAGAGCGGTGCCGGAGAGAAAGGAGATACGTCGCCAGGCGAGGATGCGCTTAAGGCGCGGGCTGTGGAACTTTTAAACATGGTGGGCATTGGCGATCTGGCCGAGGAAGAACCGACGCAGCTTTCCGGCGGGGAACTGCGCCGCGTAGCCATCGCCCGGTCCCTCATGCAGCAGCCGGAAGTTCTTCTGGCGGATGAGCCCACGGGGGACTTAGACGATGAGAACACCCAGCGGGTATTAAAGCTTCTGCGGCAATATGCCGATGACGGCGCGGCTGTGCTGTTGGTAACTCACGAAGGTACGGCGGCGGCTTACGCCGATGAAGTCTACGAAATGAGTGCCGGCGTACTGCGGCTGAAGGCGTCAGGGACGTGTTGACTGCTGAAGGACGGGAAGAAGGAATGACGGACTCCCTCTGCCTCTATTTCGGAAAGGATTTGAGGCGGGGGGAGTTTTAGTGTTTCTGCGCCGTATGCTGTTTTTGCATAGTTTGTATTTTTTAATAAAAGTCGGCAGGAGTTTGCTGTGCTTGCCGCGAATACTCAGTCGTTTCTAATATTTAAGCGCTTCTTAATGGAAAGCGGTGGTATGGATTCAGGCGGCAGTTGCCGACGATTCCAGTGGCGGGTATGACAGCACTAATTTTAGAAAGGGAAGTGGAGAAATATGGGATGGATCAATCATATCAAAGTCGTGCATAAGCTTTTGATTTTGGTCGTGATTGCGGCATTGGGGCTGTGTTGGGTGGGATTCACCGGTTGGTCCTATCTGACCAAGGCGGATCGCGATATGGAAGCCATGTACACGGTGAAGCTGCAGGCGATCCGTTTGCTCGCCAGCAATCGGCTGGATCTCCGCATGCTGCAGACGCGTATCCTGATCGCGACGAGCACAAACGATCCAGAACGGGCGAAGGGAGCGCGCGACGAAGCGGGAAAATATTACAAGAGCTTTGAAGACGCCTGGAAACAGTATACCGTCCTGGCACAGTCCAATCCGGAGGCGGTCAGTCAGTTGGACAGCGTGTGGGCCAGCTGGCAGCAATACCGGACGGAGATACAGAAGGCCCTGGATCTGGTCGCTGCGGGACAAAAGGCGGAAGGCCTGCAGTTCTATGAAAAGACCGCGCAGTTTTCTTTGACCAAGGTACGCAAGGGCGTGGAAGCACTGGAAAAAATGGCGAACGAAAATGCGGATAAGATCAATCAGCAGAATAAGGAGGCTTTGGGAGAGGCCATCCGATCGTTGGTCATTAAAACTATTGTTTTCATCATCCTGCTGCTGGTGGCAGCCGCATGGATTACCCGAGAGATTACCGGACCGGTGCAAAAGATGATTGATATCTGTGCTAAACTGCGCGATGGTGATTTTCGCTTGAAGGAGCAGCGCAACACGCGCGGCGACGAGTTTGGCGACATGGCCGCCGTGTTGACGGATATGCGGGCGGCGATCAATCGGCTCATGCGTAAGACATACGAAACCTCGGAGCAGCTGGCCGCTTCTTCTGAGGAATTATCCGCCAGTGCGACGCAGTCGGCGCAGGTGGCGACCCAGGTGGCTGAGTCGGTATCCGAAGCCGCGGCGGTCGTAGAAAAGCAGCAGCAGTCCGTCAACAACGCGACCAGCTCGGTGCAGCAGATCATGTGGGCGATTGAGAATATAAAAAATGAAGCGGGAGAAGCGGCCACCAATTCGTCAGCGGCCGCTGAATACGCGGAGACAGGACATACCGCGATCGATGCTTCTGTCAAGCAGATCCGCAGCGTGGAGGAAACGGTGACTTCGTCAGCGGCGCTGGTGGATAAGCTGGGTGAACGCTCACAGGAGATCGGACAGATTGTCGATACGATTTCCGGGATCGCGGGGCAAACAAATCTCTTGGCGCTGAATGCGGCGATTGAGGCAGCCCGGGCCGGGGACAGCGGACGGGGATTTGCCGTCGTCGCGGAAGAAGTGCGCAAGCTGGCCGAGCAGTCGCAGACGGCTACACAGCAGATCGCGGAACTCATTTCAACGATACAGTCGGATACGGAAAGCGCCATCGCGTCCATGCAAAAGGGACGCAGCAGTGTCGGCGAAGGGGCGAAATCGGTCGAGGACTTGCGGACGATATTTAAGCAGATTAAAGAACGGGTAGACGGTGTCCTGCAACAGGTCAGCCGGGTATCGGATTCGGTCGCGGCGGTGACGACAGACGCGAAAAATGTCGTACAGCAGGTAGAGACCATTGATCAGTACGGAAAACAGGTATCGGCGGACATGCAGTCAGTATCTGCCGCCACGGAAGAACAGTCGTCTTCTTCGGAGGAGATCGCGGGAGCCAACGATTCTCTGTCCAAACTGGCACAGGATCTGCAAAGTTCTCTGCAGAGATTCAAGTACTAAGTCTTTCCCCACAACGAGGGAGAGGGGCGGACGACTTCTGCCGCTATGAAAAGTTTGAAAAAGCGCGCCGGACGTTTCTTTTGCTGAGGCAAATGGACGTGGGGCGCGTTTTTTCATCTGTGCGGACCGGAGAGAAATCTACCGGCAAAATGCGAGGTCAATCAGGAGATAAGGTTTGACAGAGATGGGGAAATGTGCTAATCTATAGAGCGTCGCGGAACGCTGCGGCGAAGTTTCATACGATTTTAGTTCAAGCCTTGGAGAGTTGTCCGAGTGGTTGAAGGAGCACGCCTGGAAAGCGTGTGTACGGTGAACGCTGTACCGAGAGTTCGAATCTCTCACTCTCCGCCATTTTGTTTTTGTTCCTTTTTTAGGTCGGACCGCAGCGCTTGGGTCTCGCGCAATGGGGCCTCATGAATCCCGTCAGGTCCGGAAGGAAGCAGCGGTAAGTGGTTCGTTCCATGTGCCGTGAGGGCGCCTGAGGGCTGCGGCCCGACGTTGAAAAGGATAAAGATCAGGCTGTCGCATTGACGACGGCCTTTTTTGTGCGCCGTGACGGGGCAAGAGACCGCGGCGGAAAAAAGCGAGGATAAAAAAGGACTTTTGGCTTTTGTATGGAATATATCAATGTTAAAGATTTTTGGCGGACGGTCCAAAGGGTGGAGAGACGGTGATGAAGAGTGCGGCGATGGATGATTTCGTGGCGCAGGTACAGGCGGCCTCGGACATCCTCAGCGTAGTGGCGTCTTACGTTCCCTTGAAGCGTAAGGGCAATCGGTACTGGGGTTGCTGCCCTTTTCACCGGGAAAACACGCCGTCTTTTTCCGTGGTGCCCAGCGAAGGCTTTTTTTATTGCTTTGGCTGCCATGCGGGGGGGAATGTCTTTAAGTTTTTGTCGTTGATCGAAAATGTCAGCTATTTTGAAGCGATTAAGATGCAGGCGGAAAAGCTGAATATCCCGCTTCCGGAAGAAGAGAAATCAAAACAGGAGGTGGCCCGGGAGCAGAAGATCGCTGATATGCGTAAGGTGCTGGAGATGGCCCGGGATTTTTTTCACAGCTGTCTCATCAACACCGATTATGGAGCACCGGGCTTGGCATATTTTGCCGGGCGGGATATTTCCCGGGCGACGATTGAGGCCTTTCGTTTGGGGTTCGCACCGGACTCTTTTCAAAAATTGCGGGACGCTTTTCTTCGCCGGGGCATTAAAGAGGAGCTTTTAGTAGAGTGTGGGCTGGCGGCCACCCGTCGGAGCGGCGAGGTCTACGATCGCTTCCGCCATCGGGTGATCATTCCCATTGCCGATGAACGGGGCCGGGTGGTGGGCTTTGGCGGCCGGGTCATAGGAAATGGGGCGCCGAATCAGCCGAAATATTTGAATTCACCGGAGACATTGGTGTTCAATAAGCGGCGGCTTCTCTTCGGGCTGGATCGTTCCCGCCGGGCCATCAAGGAAGCAGGGTACGCGATCTTGGTGGAAGGCTACATGGACGCGATCTCCCTCTTCGGGGCCGGTGTGGAGAATGTAGCGGCGTCCTTGGGGACGGCCTTCACCGTGGAGCAGTGCCGCCTGCTTTTACGCTACGCGCCCGAGATCTATTTTTGCTATGACAGCGATGAGGCGGGACAGAAGGCGACGGTGCGGGCGCTTTCCGTCATTCGTGAGACGGGCGCGGAGGCGCGAGTTCTCATTGTGCCGGAGGGGAAGGATCCAGACGAATTTGTGCGAAAGAACGGCGCGGAGGCGTTCCGGAATCTGACGCAAACGGCGCTGCCATTGGCGGAATATCAGATACGTTACGTTCTCCAACACCATGAGGTGCGTACGATGGAAGGGAAAGCCCGGGCACTGACCGCCATCCTTCCCGTACTTCGAGAATGCAGTGCGGTAGAGCGCAGCGGCTATGTGAGCCGTCTCACCCGGACGTTAGGAGTGGAGGAGGGCATTATCTGGCAGGAGCTGCGGCAGTATCGGAGTGATCCCGCGGACGAGCTTCAGACGATGCGCGCGCCGATACGAAAATTGGCGCGTCAAGCGGACAACGCCGTTCGGCGCGCGGGGCGCATCGTCATTCGGCAGGTTTGGAACGATCCCGGAACGTTGGCTCATTTAAGTGCGCTGATCCCTTTGGCGGATTTTCCTTACCCGCTGCACGGTGTGATTTTGCGTTATTTAGCGGAGCGGGCCGAGCGGGGGGACGCTTCGGACGACGCGGCGGCGTTGGCGGAATTGGATGAAGCGGCGGCAGACGAGCTTTCCCGGGCGTTGGTGGAAGATACCGGGGGAGAAGACAGTCTGAAACTTTATGATGACTGTCTGCGCGTTTTGCGGCGGGCCTATTTGACACCTCTTTACGAAGAACATCGCCTGCGGGCGGATACGTTGGAAAAAGAAGGCCGGGATTTTTGGCAGGAACTGGCGGAAAGCCAGCGAATAAGAAAGGAAATGGATGATCTGTGATTGGGTAAGCGCGGGGTATCTACGACAACTACGAGAGAAAGGAGGCGGCAGGAAGTGACGGCTAAGAAAGCGACGGCAGCGGATAAGACGCGTCAAACGGCAAAGAAACAGGTGGGTGTAGAGACAGGGAAAAAGGCGGCGGCGAAGGCACCGGCTAAAAAAGCAT
>CAJPQU010000007.1 GCA_905372875.1 uncultured Schwartzia sp.
CATAGTCACCGATGGAGATGGCTTCATCGGCCAAATAATCCTCAATGCGGGCGTCAAAGCCCTCGTAATGACCGCAGAGAAAGATCAGCTGATCGTAGGCAGCCAATTCCTTCGCTTTTTGCTGGGTAAAAGTGCGCCCGGAAGGGCTCATGAGAAGTACCCGGCGCTTTTGATAAGCAGCCGTCGCCTCGATATGGCGCAGGGCACGAAACATCGGCTCCGGCTTCAGCACCATGCCGCTGCCGCCGCCAAAGGGAGAATCGTCCACCTGCTTGTGTTTATCAAAAGCAAAATCCCGCAGATTCGTTATCTGAATGTCAAGGAGTCCTCGTTCTACCGCGCGTTTCGTGATGCTTTCCCCAAAGGGGCCGGCAAACATAGCAGGAAATAAAGATACAATGTCAATTCGCATTTATGTCATCTCTTCCATGAGGTGCACCACCATTTTTCCTTCTCCCAACGAAATCTGCCGCACTACGGATTTTAGAGCTGGAACTAAGAGTTGCTTCGCTTGTCCGGGTACTTCTACTACATAAACGTCATTACTTCCCGTCTGAAGCACGTCCGTGATCTCTCCTAAGAGATGTCCTTCCTCATCTTCCACCCGCAAACCGATGATATCAAAGGTATAATATTCTCCTTCTCGCAGGGGAACCGCCTCGGCTCGATCGACAGTTAAAAGTCGTCCGGTCAGAGCCGAAGCCATTTCCCGAGAATCGTACCCGGCAAAGCGGAGTAAGATCGTATCGTTTTGGTAACGCACCCCTACGATGGTCAGGCGTTCTTCGCCCACATAGACCTGCTTCATGCCGCGGAACCGTTCGGGAAAATCCGTCATCGGGAAGACCCGCACCTCGCCCCAAAGGCCATGAGGTGCTCCGGCCTTCCCGATGATAACCCGCCGTTTAGCTTCGGATGGCAATGACTTTGTCATCTTCAATGAGAACCTCGACATTCATGATCTCGCGGAAGTTATCGCCGATTTTGACCTCCACCTGACGTTCCATGGTACCTTGGATAATCTCTGCCCCAGTGGCTAATTTTTTCGCGTCCGCCAACTTCTGTTCCGCCTGTGCCTTAAAGTCAATGCGCTTTTGCCGCTCCATCCCGAAATGCTGGCGAATGGCCTGAAGCCTCTGTAAATCATTTTGCGCCTGCTCGGCAATCACTTTTTTCTCTTCAATATCGAGCTGCTGCAGCTCCAATCCCACCTGCTCAATATTCTGCGTCAGTTCATCCACAATACGCTTTCTTAATGTATCCGTCAGTTTTGCTTTGATGGTGACCGGCGCCTTGATCGTAATACTGTCCATGGATATCTCCTTCACCTTTCACTATTTCATTCCACGAAAGAAAACAGCGGCAAGCCTTCCCCGCGAGGAAGGCGTCTGCCGCTTCCGTAAGGAAACGCCATCATCGCGTGCGTCCCCCTACACAATCTCTACCGTGACTTTTTTGTTTTCCCGGGTAGCAGCCGCTTTGACGACAGTTCGCAACGCTTTCGCAATGCGGCCCTGCCGGCCAATGACCTTCCCCATATCGTCCGGAGCAACGTGCAACTGAAAAACAATGCCCCGATCATCGCCGGATTCCTCCACGATAACCTGCTCCGGATGATCCACTAAGGATTTGGCTATGATCTCGACAATCTCTTTCATGCGGATATCCTCTTTCTCACTTCTTCCCGTGTTTCTGGGCGTCGAATTTCGCCATGATTCCCTGCTTCTTGAGGAGCGAACGGACGGTATCCGTCGGCTGTGCCCCCTTCTGCATCCAGTCGAGAACCTTCGCTTCATCAATACGGACGACAGCCGGTTCCTTTGTGGAATCATAGTTGCCTAAAATCTCGATGAAACGGCCATCGCGCGGGAAGCGGGAATCCGCCACCACAATACGATAGAAAGGATGCTTTTTAGCTCCCATCCGATTTAAACGAATCTTTACTGCCATAAAATCACCTCCTTAAAAAATCTAAAAATCCTGTAGCCACATATGTTAATGCAAAAAGGGCAACTTGAATCGCCCCAATCCCATAGGACCACTTTGCAGCTTCGTCATTTTTTTCATCATTTTCCGCATTTCGGCAAACTGTTTGAGGACTTTATTGACTTCCTGCACCCGAGTGCCGCTCCCCATGGCGATGCGCTTGCGACGGCTGCCGTTGAGAAGGTTGACGTCGGCACGTTCTTTGGGTGTCATAGATCGAATGATGGCCTCTACATGCTTGATCTCTTTGCCGTTGAGGTCAACGTTCACACCCTCCAACTGCTTTTTGATATTTCCCATCCCCGGCAGCATCCCTAAAATCTGCTCGAAGGACCCCATCTTCCGCACCTGTTGGAGTTGGCTCAAAAAGTCATCTAAGGTAAATTCGTCCTTGCGAAACTTCTTCTCCATCTTCTTGGCTTCTTCAAGATCGTAGACAGTCTGCGCCTTCTCGATGAGAGAAAGGACATCGCCCATACCCAAGATGCGCGAAGCCATGCGGTCAGGATGGAAAGGCTCCAAAGCCTCCAATTTTTCCCCCATTCCCACGAATTTGATGGGACAGCCGGTCACCGCTTTGACGGAAAGGGCCGCCCCGCCACGGGCGTCGCCATCCATCTTGGTGAGCACGACCCCGTCAAGGCCCAGGTCTTCATTGAAAGAAGCCGCGACATTAACCGCATCCTGTCCGGTCATGGCATCTACCACTAAAAGGATTTCATGAGGGCGTACTTCCCTTTTAATGGCTTTTAGCTCTTGCATGAGCTCCTCATTGACATGGAGGCGACCAGCCGTGTCAATAATAATGACGTCAGCCGCGTGCGCATTGGCATATGGAACGGCAGCCCCAGCGATCGTCACCGCATCCGTCCCCGATTCCATGGAAAAAACTGGCACGTCAAGCTGTTCGCCCAGAACTTGCAGCTGTTTCACGGCCGCCGGCCGATAGATATCATCCGCCACCAAAAGAGGACGCTTCCCTTGTTTTTTCAAGCTGAGAGCTAATTTCCCCACTGTGGTGGTCTTTCCTGCCCCTTGCAGCCCCACCATCATGATGACGGTAGGTGGAGTCGGAGAGATATTGAGACGGCTTTGTGTCCCCCCCATCAGGGCCGTCAATTCCTCATCGACAATCTTAATGACGGCCTGGGCTGGGGTCAGGGTATCCAAGATATTCTGTCCCACGGCCCGTTCTTTAACTTTGTTGATAAAGTCCTTAACGACTTTAAAATTTACGTCCGCTTCCAAAAGGGCCATCCGCACGTCACGCATGGCTTCGTTTACCTCTTTCTCCGTCAGTTTTCCGTGTCCCCGCAGTTTTTTGAACGTCGCCTGCAAGCGCTCGGATAATCCTTCGAATATCATGGTTCCACCTCCCATCCTCGGGCCGTAAAGGGCGACAGTCGGCACAAGATCGCGTCCCGCCCCGCCTCATCCTTCACCGCAAGATTTTTCAGCGCGTCGTATATCTCCGCCAGCGCAGCCTGCTCTTCCCGTTGACGCTGCCAGAGCCCCAATCGCGCCTCATATTCCGCTAAAACCGCCTCGCCCCGTCGTATCGTGTCATAGGCCGCTTGTCGTGAAATGCCTAACGCATCACCGATCTCCGACAAAGACAAATCTTCAAAAAGATACATCGTCAGACAATGCCGCTGCTTCTCCGTCAATAATGCGCCGTAGAGATCAAACAGCGCCGAATGATAAAGACGCATTTCCATCATGTTTCTCACCGGCTCTCTATCTCCATCGGGATTGCCTCCCCTGGCACAAAAGTTATTATAGCGAAAAGGGGTTCTCCTGTCAAGGTTTTCCCCTTGGCAACCCACAAAGGGTATATTATATTTTTCCCGCTGACCCTCACTTTTATTCACTTTTATATACCGCAACATAACAAAAGAAAAAAATTTCATATCTTGCTATTTTCTGCTTTCCATGCTATAATGATCACAGTAAAAGGAGGTGGCACCTATCGAAGAACAGTTAGAGGCCACGACCCTGACGAACTGACTGAGCGGTGCAGTGATGAAAAAAGTGTCGGGCGACAACGGTGACGATACCCGTACCGCAGGCAAAAAAGGCACGGCAGCAGCCACGTTTCGGTTATGGCATTTCGTCAGCAGGCAGCCAAGAAGATGGATGCCAAAAAGGAACCCGGTTCCTTCGCGAGACTCCCGATCGTCGGGAAGCGAAGACGGCAGAACGGAACTGCCGGTAATGGCTTAGCTGGCCAGAATGGATGCGCGGCTCGCTCGAGAGGGCTGCGTAGAAAAATGAATAATGGTTCCACAATTAGGAGAGCGGCTCATGCGCGTGTGAGCCGCTCTTACTTATGCGTCTAAACTTTGGGTGCGATAAACCTCCTCAGGCAGTATAAGCAACCGAGCCAATACCTTTGTCTTCCCCCTTAACTCGCCTCATACGCACGTACCCGAAGAGTCAGGCCCCGCGCTTCACATATCGCTCGGCAAGCCGCGATCTCTTCGGTATCCTCGACCTGATCCACCACTGTCATGATCACTTGGGGCACATAGGCCTTACAATGTTGGGCGAAGGTCAGCATCGCCTCGTAAGAACCGATGCCAAACCGACTGCAAGTAAGCGCCAGATATCGTTCTGCGTTGGAAGCGTTCAAACTGATGGAGATAGTATCTAATATTCCCCCGCTGAAATCGGGGGCCGTGTCTCTTTCGTATACAAGATCGGAAAGCCCGTTGGTATTGACCCGCGTGTTGACCTCCGGATGTTCCTCTTTCACCCAACGCAGTAACGTTACTAAATCCTGAAGACGCATGGTCGGCTCTCCGAAGCCGCAAAACACCACTTCATGAATCAGCGGCCAAGGAACCACCGCCAGTTCCGCCTTCACTTCTTCAACGGTCGGTTCATGTTTCAACCAAAGGGTGCTTTCTTCTGCCATGTGCTTGAGCGGACGTAAACAAAAAGTGCAGGCACAAGGACAGCGGTTCGTCAGATTGACATAAAGACTGCGCTGCCCCACGGGATGGCGCCGCTGACTTTCCGCCACCGTAATGTATTCTCCGCCGGTATCTACCGCGTACACAATCATAAAATTCTGCTCCGTTCTTTTGATATCCCCTGTCGGCCTGTTTGGCCGTATTTTATTATTTAATCCGCCGAATCCGGGGCTTCTCTAAGGGCGTAGACTCGGGTAGGGGGGCTGAAGTTACTACCATTTTGGGCGGTACGCTCTTCCAGCCGATGTTCAGTAAAATCCCTACCGCCCACAGGCTGACGGCCAAGGAAGACCCGCCGTAACTGATAAAGGGCAGCGGCACACCGATGACCGGTCCCCACCCACCTACCATGAACAGATTTCCCACGGCCTGCCCAACGATAAGGATCGTCAATCCAAAAGCCACGTTCTGCCCTAAAGGATCCTTGGCTTTCTGCGCGATGCGAATTCCGTAATAAGCAAACGAGGCAAACAGCAAAAATACAAAGACAGCTCCCAAAAAACCCGCTTCCTGGCAGAGAACAGCAAAAGCAAAATCTGTATGCGCTTCCGGCAGATAATGATATTTACTGATGCCCACCCCCAACCCCATTCCCATTAACCCGCCTGAACCGATAGCCTGCATGGACTGCACCACTTGATATCCGGCGCCCTGCGCATCTGCCCATGGATCAAGCATGGCCAGTACACGAAGCACCCGGTAAGGCTGTACGAAACAGATCAAAACCAATAAAAGCCCTCCAAGCCCTATCATGCAGAGCTTATCTTTCTTTTTCATATTGGAAAAAAGCATCATTACACAGGGCACACCTACTACAATAGCCGCTGTCGCGCCGTCCGGCTCCCTCTCAATGAGAAGCGCCATGATGCCCAGTAAAAAAAGCTGCGGCGTCAAAAGCAGGCTCGGCCGGCCCATATTAACCCGTGAAGCGATACAGGCCGCTTCGATAAGTACCGCCACAACCTTCGCAAATTCTGCCGGCTGGATCTGAAACCCCGCTACCGACAGCCAGCGTTGCGCGCCATTGACCGTAGTGCCGACGAATAAGACCAAAACCAACGTAGCGAGGACTCCGAAAAAAATGAGCGGCATAAATGTTCGCCAACGATGATAATTGATCCCTATCCCCAGCCAAAGGAAAAAAATCCCCGCCACTAAATTCAGCCCATGCTTTCGAAGAAAGAAATAAGGCGTGCCGAAATTTGTTTCTGCCAGTACAAAGCTGGAACTGAATACATTAATGGACCCGATGATGAGAAGGACAGCCACGATGCCCAACACCGCTTCGCAGTCATTCATCCAAAACTTTCTCCCATCGCTCGTTCCCTGCGGCTGCGCGTCTCCATTCATGGAAAAATCACCTCGCAGCGATGGATTTTCTCTCCTAAAGCGCTGAATTTCGCTTCATATTCCGTCTCAATATTGTCCAGCCGTCCTTCCGCGTGAAGATCGTAAGACACATCGGTCACGGTAAACCCCGCGGCAGAAAACTCTCTCAACGAGAATTCGAAAAGCGGCCGATTGTCTGTCTTAAAAAAGAGGCGTCCGCCCGGCGGTAAAAGCCGCTGATAGCGCGCCAAAAAAGCCCGCTCTGTAAGTCGTCGCTTGGTGTGTCGATTCTTGGGCCATGGATCGCAGAAATTGATATAAAACCCCGCCACTTCGCCCGGTGCAAAAATTTTTTCCAATTCGTCAATCGGAAAAACCAAGAGACGAACATTAGAAAGTTTCGCCGCGGCCACTTTCAGCGCTGCTTGGTAGAGAACATCCTGCTGCAGTTCAATGCCAATAAAATCTTTTTCTCGCTCCCGGTCAGCCATCTGACTGATAAAATCCCCTTTGCCGGTCCCCAGCTCCACATAGAGGAGCGCCTCTCGCCCGAAGATTTCGTGCCATCGGCCACGTTCCTCTTCTCCCGCTGGCCGATCTTTGGGGTATACAAAAGAATCAAAATCATGGATAGCCGTATCGATCCACGGCTTCCTTCGCAAACGCAAAATGAACGCTCCTTACTTAATTCTCAAGCCTTTTCCAACCCGAATTTTTTCAAATAACGATACAGCGTCACGCGGCTCACATTTAGAAGATTTGCCAGACGGCTGATGTTGCCGCCCGCCGCTTTCCACGCCTGGACGAAGACGTCCCGGTCTTCTTTCCACTTGCCGTCGGGCTTGATATCTCCCATCAAGTTGATATTTTCCGGGCGAATCACACTGCCTTTCGTATTAAAAAAGGCATACTCCAAAACACTTTGCAGCTGCTTGATATTACCCGGCCAGTCATAATCGTGGAGGATCTGAATCGTCTCCGGGGCGGCCTTTTTGAGTGGCATCTGATGTTGGGTCGCCAGCTCATCAAGGATATGTTCAACCAACTGGGGAATGTCATCCCGTCGGCTCCGCAGGGGAGGGACGCGAATAATACTTTTGGAAACAATTTCATAAAGTCCTCGATCGACGAGGCCCCGTTCCGCCAGACGCCGCAAATCACTATCACAGGCAGCGATGATGCGAACGTCCACCGGGCGCTCCACCGTCTCCCCTAAACGGCAGGAATATCCTCGCTTCAAAGCCTCGGCCAGCTTAGCGGCGATCAGTTTCGGCATTTTCTCCACTTCATCTAAGAACAGCGTCCCCCCCGACGCCAGCTCCAAGCGTCCAGGATGGCTGTCTTCGCCATTCAAAGCCACACCAAAGATCTCCTGCTCCATGAAATCCGGCGTCGCGTCACCGCAATGAAGGGTAATAAGCGGCCCCGCCGCCCGTTGGCTGGCTTGATGAATCCCATGAGCGAGGCGCTGCTTCCCCGACCCTGCCTCTCCTTGGAGCAGGAGATGGCGTTTATTTTTTGCCATGCGGGCCGCTCGTTCCTGCATGGCAGAAAAAGCTGCGCCTCCGCCTACCATGGAATTAAGGCTGTACTTCGACGTATAGCCGGAAGCATGTGCCACTAAAGTCCGCAAATCTTCAATCGGCATGGAAACCACCACCACACTCGACACCGTCTGCTCCGCATCCCGCTCTAAAGGTACCACCGTAGTAATATCCTCATAAGTCTTTGCCCGGGTAATCCAGGTGACTTCTTTGTTATGACAAGGGATGCCCCGAAAGCCATTATAAATCGGCGTATGCCGGTAATTAAGCACCACATCGTTTAAATTCGTCGCCTGCGCGTCGCTTTCCGTCACTCCGATCCCTGCCAAACGGGTGAGCCCCAGACGATTGGCGTAGGCCACTTCTCCTCCCGACATCACATGATAGACAGCGAAAGGCGTCGCATCCAAGATCGCCTCTTGCGCCTTAATCCTCTGCATGTGCAACAAATAGGATTCCAACGACTTACGCAATGTCAGCAAAAGAGAAATGACCGCATCTTGCGGGATATCTGTCTGCGTCACCGACACTAACGTTATCATATAGCTCAACTCTTCGCCCGTATATACCGGTGTAGAGCAGGCATCGCCGCCATGGCAATCTGCCACCCACATTTCTGGGCCGAAAAGCCAGAAAGGAGCCTCATGTTCCCGCGCAATACTGATACTGGAAGTGCCAACCTCCTCCAACCCCACAAACACGCCCTCGATCTCTCCCGCCGTCATCTGGAAATATGGCAGCGCGTAGCTTTTCAGCACCACACAATCCGTATCTAAAAGAAGGAGGCAAAGATCGTACTTCTGGAAAAATTCCCGTATACCGTCCGCCATGGATTCCAAATACTCCATGGCCATTCGATGTTTTTCCTTTCGCTGGGTAAAATTTTCTGCTGTCAGCCGGTGTTCCACACGCATCCGATCCATCGGCACCTTGATCGACCGGCTTTTTCTCCAGGAATCCGCCACCCACGGATGAACATTCGGGTCAATTGCTCCCGTTTTTATAAATTTCTCGTAATAGGCGGCGAGTTTATCCCGGTTCCGCTGTTCCCGAATCATGACGATACCTCCCGTGCGCAAGATGTCGTTGGCTCCGATCCACGTATCTACACTTTTCTTATTGTACCAAGCATTTTGTAATCCTGCAATTCTTTCTCCCAAAACTTTACACTTCCAAAAATATATTCGTTTTCCGAATGGAAAAACCAGGGGAAAAATAACGCTTACTTGTCACACCTGCGCGGTATAAGTTTTCTCTTTCGGTAGTTTTTTGTCGATGCCTATGATATAATAAAAATATTATTCACTCAGCTCAAAGCGTATACAAACAAATAAGCGTATATGAGAAATAGATGTGTCCACCGCATTCCCGCTGAGACCGCTAAAATTACGAAGGATTGGTGATTTATTCCATGGCTAAACAAACGAAGCGCGTACGAAAAAACATTCACTCCGCCCAAGAATTAGAAGAAGAACTTGCCCGCGCCGACGCCCCCCAACCCCAAACCCACAAACCCTGGGAAAACATCGTCCTCATCGTCGTCATCTGTATGACACTTTTTCTGCTGACCTCCGGCTGGGAATTATTAAGTAATCTTAACCGCGGCATGTACAGCACACTTTTAGTGGCGCTGATCATGATGTACGCCCAGCGCCGAGCCAAGCGACTGACAGCAGTACAGCTAAAGTGGCTGAATCGGGCCATTTTCTTTTTTATTTTCATTTCCTTGATTCTCTTCGCCCTTGTGGTGTACTTCGAACATTTCGCCGGATAATCGTTTCGGTAAAAATCTCGATAAAAAACCGTTGGCCGTACGGCCAACGGTTTTTATCTGCCTGTCATCTGGTTAAAATCTTATCCCAAATGATAATGATCAGTACACCGGGTATGCCAAAAATTCCTGCGAAAAGAGCCTTGAGAATCGTAATATGAATATCCATTCCGAAAAGATTTACAACGAACAGCATAATCGCCCCGCAAACGCTATTCGAAACAAATTTCAAAAGAAGTTGAATGGGCAGCTTGATGAGCTTACCGATAACACACAGAGTCAAAAGGCCTACGGCAAAAGCAATAACAAGCGTAGATTCCACCATAACTTTGCACCTCCCAGGTTAAAGTTCAACACGATTCTCCATGGCTTTCGCCAACGTGACCTCATCCGCATACTCAAGATCGCCCCCCACCGGCAACCCGTGCGCGATGCGCGTCACTTTGACGCCCAAAGGCTTCAACAGACGAGCCAAATACATAGCGGTAGCCTCGCCTTCCACGTTGGGATTCGTAGCCATAATGATCTCCTGCACCGCTTCATCCGACAAGCGGTTCAGGAGTTCCCGAATGCGAAGATTCTCCGGCCCAATGCCTTCCAGAGGTGACAATGCCCCGTGCAGGACATGATAGATGCCTTTATAATCATGCATCCGCTCCATCGCCGCGACATCCTGCGGCTGTTCCACGACGCAGATCGTCGTATGATCGCGCTGTTGGGCCGCACATATTGCACAAGGATTCGTATCGCTGAGATTGAAGCAGGTATTGCAAAATCCGATCTTCTCCTTGGCCTCCATGATGGCTTCTGCCAGCGCCTTAGCCTGCCGGGTATCCATATCCAAGACATGATAGGCAAGCCGAACGGCCGTCTTGGTTCCGATACCGGGCAGCGCACGAAAATGTTCAATAAGCTTAGACAAAGGAGCAATGTACTGCATGTCAGATCATGCCCGGCGGCAGCCCCAGCCCACTGGTAAGTTTCCCCATTTCTGTCGTCATCATCTCATCTACTTTCTTAAGGGATTCATTGACCGCCGCCATGACAAGATCCTGGAGCATCTCGACATCTTCCGGATCCACCGCCGCTTTATCGATCACAAGGGACTGAATTTCCTTATCGCCGTTAGCAACAACCTTGACCGCACCACCACCGGCCGTAACTTCTACGGTGCGTTTTTTCAGTTCCTCCTGCATCAGTTTCATCTGCGATTGCAGCTTCTGCACCTTTTTCATCATGCCGGCCATGTTCCCCATGCCGCCCATTCCTCCGTACATATCGCTGATTCTCCCTTCGTTGAAGCGCGGCAGCCCATCTCGCTAGGCTGCGCACTAAGTATCCATATTGTACCATAACCGCTAAACACAGGTTACACTTCGTTTAGCTTTGTTAAAAGGGCAGGTACGTATTCACTACGCTCCCGCTTCCCTTTGGTCGCCCTTGCTCAGTGTCCATATAGTACCACATTTTTCACCAAAAAGCGAAACGTCCTGTCAATTTTCGTCCCTTTCCCGCAAGAGACGGGCCGCATTGACCACTACTAAGACGGAGCCGCCGTTATGAACCAACGCTCCGGTGACCGGATTCAACAGACCAAAAGCGGACAGAAGAACGGCCGAAAAATTAATGAGCAGAGACAAAATGATATTCTGCCGCACGTTCCCTATGACTTTTTTCATCAGGGCAAAAAGGTAAGGCAGGCGCCGAATGTCATCCTCAACCAACACCGCATCCGCTGATTCCACGGCAATGTCACTGCCGATCCCGCCCATGGCAATGCCTGCATAGGCGCTTTTTAGAGCCAAGGCGTCGTTCACCCCGTCGCCGATCATGGCGAGGCGCTTTCCCTGTTCCGTAAAAGTGCGAACAACCGCCTGCTTATCCTCGGGCAAAAGACTGTATCGCACCTCATCAATACCCGCCTGTGCCGCGATAGCTCGAGCCGGTGCTTCGCTGTCCCCAGTGAGGAGCAAAGGTGTAATTCCGGCTGTCTTAAGTTTCGTCAAAACCTGCGGCGCAGCAGAACGCATAGTATCCGCCAAGGCAATGATCCCACAGAGAACGTCGTCCACCGCGACCCCGACCACCGTCGCTCCTCGTGCTTGATAAGGCAGTGCCGCCTCCTCCGCCATGGCAGACGAAATTCCCTGCTCTGCTAAGAAATTAAACGTCCCAACCCATATTGTATGGCCTTGGGCCACAGCCCGCACGCCGCGTCCGGCAAAAAGTTCGAAATCCTCCACAGCCGTCTCGTCCGCCACAAAGGCCGCCGCTATCGCGCGGCCCAAGGGATGCTCAGAACGTCTTTCAGCGATGGCCGCCCACCTCTCTACCGCCGCTTCATTAAAAGCCGACGATAAAGAGACGACCTCGACGACTTTCGGTTCTCCCTCGGTCAAAGTCCCCGTCTTATCGAAAGCGGCCCATTCCACCTGTGCGAGGCGCTCCAAAGCCTCTCCTGATCGCACTAAGATGCCATGTCGAGCCGCATTGGCCAGCCCGGCCATTACTGCCGTAGGTGTAGCTAAAATGAATGCACACGGACAAAAAACCACCAACACCGTCACTGCCCGCAAGAATATCCCTGTCCCCAGCCATGTCAAAACAGCACATCCCAGGGCAATGACCACCAGCCAAGTGGCCCACCGATCTGCCAGACGAACGATGGGGGCTTTCTCTGCTTCCGCCTCCTTAGCCAGCCGGATCATGCGCTGCAAAGCGCTGTCCTCACAGATTTTGTCCGCCCGCATGGTAAAGGTCCCGTATTGGTTTACCGTACCGCTCATCACCGCGTCTCCTGGCCCCTTTTCCACTGGAAGGCTCTCCCCTGTCATCACCGAAGTATCAACGGTCGTACGCCCCGACAGGATGGTACCGTCCAACGGAATCGTTTCCCCTGCCAATACCATCAGAATTTCGCCCACCGTCACCGTTTCTGCGGAAACAGTAACCTCTTTTCCCTCTCGCGTGACCCGTGCCGTTCGCGGTGTCATGTCCACCAGTTTTTCCAGACCCGCGTTGGCCCGAGCCGCCGTATAGTCCTCCAAGAGAGTACCTAACTGCATGATAAAGGCCACTTCTCCCGCCGCGAAATATTCTCCCACAGCCAGCGAAGCCAGAAGGGCCAGAGAAACCAACACATCTGCCTTGATGTCATGATCGAAAATCAAACCCCGTCCCGCACCGAAAAGAATGGGAACACCACAGAGAAGAATCGCGGCCCACGCTGGATCAACAGGAAGAAACGCGCCCCAACCGAAGAGGCTCATGAGAAGAGGGGGGACGGAAAGCGCCACACAAAGCAATGTATACTTGGAATCATTCGATAGCCATCGTAAGAGCATTTTTCTGCCTCCTGTCTCCAATACATCGGTCCATGTCCGCCGCCTCAAAAATGTCATCTGTTCAGTCCTCCGGCAAGGGCGCATCATCATCTTCCGGCAGTGGCACATCATCCAGAGGCGGAAAATCTATATCTTCTGCTGAGACTGATACGTCATTCTGTCTGTTTGCCGCGGAATGATTTTCACGCCGCGCCGCGCCAGAAAGGGTTTTCTTCTCCGCTGCCGCAACAGCTTCCGCCCGCTGTCGTTCCGCCTCTTCTATCGGCACGAAATGATCCCCGAACATCTCTACCGCTTTTTCCAAGGAACGACGGCCTTCCGGTGGCAAAGAAGCCATATCTACTTTCACGCCGGTATCCTTTCGCCGTGGTGGCGGGGGCGGCGGGTCCGGAAGTTTCTTCTCTCCTGCCGCCGTGATAAATCGCCATGACTGCCCGGAAAGTTCCGCCAACCGCGCCTCTATGGCCTGACGATAATCATCGCGCTCCAGGCGCGTCCGCAGGAATGGACTGGAGAAGAGAACCTGAAAGACACCGTCGCCCATGCCGCCGAATTTGCCACCGGATAGGCAGCTATGCAATGGTTTGTATTTCACGTCGCCCTGAAAGCTCTCCGTCAATTTCTGCCAAAGATCCTGCCCTTCCGGCGTAACCGCAAGGCGGGATGACGACGCAGCCAACGGTGCCGACTTTGCCGCTACCGTCCTTCCCCCAGCCAACGGACGCTTCGCCGGTGCTCCCGGCCGCGAAGAAACCGCCGCCGCGCGGGCTGCCAACTGAGCCGTGAGCACCGCCACCTGTTTTTCCAAATGAGCCAGCCGCGCTTCGTCCGCCGGCCCGCCGACTGTCCCCGTCTCTGCTGCCGCCTTTTCCAACCCCGCGGCCACAGGGCGGCAAAGGGAGAGAAACGCCGTTTCCACCGCAATGCGTGGTTCGGTAGTCCAGCGCAATTCCCCCAGTACCTCGTTCAAGCGCCCAATCATGGGCGCGAAAGCTTCGGGAGAAAAAAGAGCCGCTTCCTCCGCTAACATTTCGGAAGAAGTGGACGTCATCTCACGCCCAGCGGCCTCCCCCGCCGCCTGATAAACCATCGCTGCCCGCAATTCCCGGATCAATTCCACCGTCAACTGCCTGAGATCGCGTCCCCTTTCCACCACCTCCGCCACCACGGAGAGAGCCGCCGGCGCATCGCCTGCCGCAATGGCCCGCAAACTCTTTTCAATATGTTCCCGCCCCACCAGTCCAAGGATGTCTCGCACTAATTGTTCCGTAACGACCGACTCTGCCAACGCCGCACATTGATCCAGTGTAGACAAAGCGTCTCGCAGGCCGCCCGCTGCTCCTTGGGCAATGAGGGACAGCGCCGCGTCCTCCGCCGCGATATCGGATTGATCCGCCACATAGCGCAATCGAGCCGCAATCACTTCCGCCGCGATCCGCTTAAAATCGTAACGCTGGCAGCGGGATTGAATGGTAGCCGGCACCTTGTGTATTTCCGTGGTGGCTAAAATAAACACAACCTGCGCCGGCGGTTCTTCCAGCGTCTTTAAAAGCGCATTGAACGCTTCCGCCGTCAGCATGTGGACTTCATCGATAATGTATACCTTGTATCGACCGTTCACCGGCGCAAATTGTATCGTTTCCCGCAGTTCCCGTATCTCGTCGATGCCCCGATTGGAAGCCGCATCGATTTCAAATACGTCCAATGATGTCCCTTCATTCACCCGTCGACAACTTTCACAGACCCCGCAAGGCTCCGGCGTTGGTCCCGCTTCACAGTTTAAGGCTTTAGCCAAGATCTTCGCCGTACTGGTTTTCCCAGTCCCCCGAGGGCCGGAAAAAAGGTAGGCATGCCCCACTCGACCAGTTTCAATGGCCTGTGCCAACGTTTGGCTCACATGTTCCTGCCCCACTAAATCCGAAAAACTTTTCGGCCGCCATTGTCGATAAAGCGCCACATAGGCCAACGCACTCGCCTCCTCTCGTCTTCATCCTTTATTCTCTGCTCGTTGATTACCTATCTTCGCCTGGCATCGTCACAGGAAATCCCGCCGGCCATCGCCGATTTTCTCCTTTCCCTGTGAAAAGAGAAAATCCGTACGAAGCGGCGGGATGTTTCAGCTTACATTTTACCGATCCAAGGGCCAAGAGGGTAAGGTTTTCTTCTTTCCCATAAAATCCGGCACGGAAAGTTCTTCCCACCTCGGCAGAGGCAGGATTTTCCCAGCCTGGGAAACCGCGTCCGACGAAAAATTCCCAGACACGGCTGGCGCCTTTCGTTCCTCCGACTCCGTGATATTGGGCGAAGCGTTTGCCACGGCCCGCCCCAGATCACGATTGGGGAGCGGCGGCAACGCCGACACCACGCTGTCCACAAAATCCGTGGCTACCAGCGTCGCCCGCACTTCATCCCCCATCCCTTTCTCAATGACGGTTCCCAGGATGATATTCACGTCGGGGTGTGTATGTTCATCAACAAATTCCGTTGCTTCCGTCACCTCATAAAGGCTCAAGGATTCGTCACCGCTGATATTCAGAATGATGCCCCGGGCGCCGTCCAAGGGCCGCTCGATGAGCGGACTGGTGATGGCTTTCTGCACCGCCTCAATGACTCGCCCCTGTCCGCTGGTTCCAATCCCCAAAATCGCATCGCTGCTGTGACTTTGCCGAAAAATCGACCGCACGTCAGCGAAATCAACATTGATGACCCCGGTGGTCAATATCACCTCGGAAATACAGCGAATGGCCTGCCGCAGCACTTCATCTGCTGCCTTAAATGCCTTGACCATGGGCATTTTCCGATCCTCTAAAATTTTCATCAGGTTATCGTTATGAATGACAATTAGGCCATCCATGAGAGATTGAAGCTGGAGAATCCCTTCGAGGGCCACCCGCATTTTTCGCTTGCCCTCAAAGGAGAAGGGTGCCGTCACCACGCCAATAGACAAGATATTGAGTTCCCGAAGGCATCGAGCCACCACCGGGGCCGCGCCTGTGCCCACGCCGCCACCCATACTAGCCGTGACGAAGACCAGATCCGCATCACGCAGAGCAGACCGCAGCCGATTTTCATCCGCAAGGGCTGCCTCCTGCCCCAGCTTCGAATCGCCGCCGGAGCCGCGCCCCTTCGTAAGTCTCTCGCCGATCTGAAGCGTAGAAACCCCGGCCGCCTGCAATACTCCTAACTGCTTCGCGTCCGTATTCACAGCGATCAGCTCCACCCCGGGCATCCGGTCCTGCGCCAGTCGAGCGACGACACTGTTACCGCCGCCGCCTACGCCGACGACCTTAATGCGGACCACCGCGCTGGTGAATGACGTATCCGTTTCCATAGGAATCTCCTCCTGCCTGTTATTATATCCCGACAGGCAAAAATTGGAAAGATTTTTCCCTTGGATGGGGAAAAATTGCCCACAGGAATTTCGTAAAAGCACCGCCGCTCTTCACCGGCCACGATATGAAGGGAACCGCTGTGTTGTGATCATCCCAATATCGATGAGCATCTCGCGGAGCTCTCACCTTATCAAAGGTTAGACCGCTGTACGGCGGCGAAAAACGAGACCGTATACTTGGATGACCAGCATCCCGGCAATCATCAGCACGCAGCCCAAAATTTCCCGGGAGGAAAGAGTTTCCCCTAAAATCACCCATCCTCCCAAGGCACCAAACACCGCTTCCAAACTCATCAAAATGGCAGCAGAAGCGGGCGCAGCATATTTCTGGCCCACGATTTGGAGGGTAAAAGCCAGACCCGTGGACAACACCCCGGCATATACGACGGACACCCAAGCGCCGAAAATGTCGTTCCAGACCCAAGCCTCCCGCCAGAGAGCCACACCAAGAGAAAGCACGAAGGTCATCAGCACCTGCGTCAGTGACATCTCAATAATATCCACATGGGGCGCAAAGTGATCAATGAACAGAATATGAAGTGTCCAACCTACCGCCCCAAAAAGTACGATAGCATCTCCATAAGCCAAGGTCAGCGAATCCTGCAAACAGAGAAAATACAGGCCTGCCACCGCCAAAAGAACGCCTGCGCCATGCTCAGCATGAAGTCTGTGCCGCAAAAACACCCCGGCCAGCGGCACAAAGATCAGATAGAGACAAGTAAGAAACGACGCTTTCCCCACCGTCGTGTACTGCATCCCCACCTGTTGCAAAGATGCACCGGCAAACATGATGAGCCCGGCGACAGCACCAGAACGCCAGCCAGGAAAATAGATACCGGCCCGCTTTTCCTGGCGCCGCTTATCTCGCCGAAGCTGCCAAACAAGAGCCAACGCCACCCCACCGAGGAAAAACCTCGCTGCCATATAAGTAAAGGGCCCCAAACGTTCCATTCCCACCGTCTGCGCCGTGAACGTCGTCCCCCAGATGAACGCTGCCAAAAGTAAATACAGGTTTCCCCGCCACGCCAACCAAATCCCTCCTGCCTTGATAACTATGCTTCATCATAACACGAAGCATTCGAGGCCGCAAATCAGGCCGACAGCATAGGAAAGCCGGATGGCACTTGTCCATCCGGCTTTCTTCATATGAAAAGCGGCCGCCCGTTAGCGCAGCGGTTTTCCTACCGTTGCGCTGTAAACGACGAAATCGTCATAACCATTGAAATGCAGGGCTGCGTTTAAGTCATCGTCATAGAACGCGCCCACGGCGCAAACGCCGATACCCGCCGTCTGCGCCGCCAAATAGAGATTCTGGCAGACGTGTCCGGCATCAAGAAAGATGAAGCGCACCGAGTGGCGGCCATAGCGAAACGTCATGCGCCTGAAGTCCGCCACCCAGAGAAACGTCACGGCACTGCCCCGGATCATGCCCGGCCCTATAAAGCAGGGGAAGAATTTTTCCAGCGCCTCTTCTCCTGTTTCGATGGGCAGGAGGGCGTGTTCTAAAGCCAAAAAACGATAGAGGCCCGGCGTCAACCCTTCCACCCGCTGAATGAGCAGATACGTTTCCAGCGCGTGGCGCGCCCCTGCCGAGGGGACGTTGCGCAGGGTAGTCCCCTGGGGCGTTTTCATTTTTACTCCCTGGGTGCACCAGAGGAGGAAAGACAGCTCTTTCATGGTCAAAGGCTCATCACGGTATCGCCGCACCGAGGCTCTAAGCTCTACAATCTCCAGGAAATTCACCGGTACGTCGTCCAAGAGTCCCGGTTCCGTCAGCCTGATGATTTCAGCATCCGGCGAGTAGGGCTTCTCCATGGGAGGCGGTGTTTCGGTCGCTTTTCTCTCGATTGGCGTCTCTTTTTTCCAAGCGGTGTCGTGTAAAAAACTTTCGATCCATTCGCTGTATCTGTCCATGGTTTACATCTCCGGCCTTTCTCCGGTCTTCCCGGTAAATTGATGATACGGTCCGCCCTTACGGCGCTCCATAAGTTCCTGAAAGAGCGCATCCGGCAAAAGATCATGGAACGCCAGCAATACTAAGCAATGGTACCACAGATCGCCCATCTCGTAAAGAATTTCCTCTCGCTTCATATTTTTGGAGGCAATGATGGTTTCCGCCGCCTCCTCGCCAATCTTTTTCAGGATCTTATCCTGTCCGTGAGCGAAGAGATAGTTCGTGTAGGAACCCTCCACCGGGTGAAGCTGCCGATCCCGAATGACGGCGTAAAGGTCATTGAGCACCGCCGTCAGAGAGGTGTCCGGCTTCTTTTCAAGGACCGCCACGCTCTTCTCGTTCTCCCCGAGACGACGGCCGCTAAAGCAGGAATAAGATCCGGTGTGACAGGCGACGCCGGTCTGGTGAACCCGCACCAAAAGCGTATCGCCGTCGCAGTCGTAAGAGATTTCCTTCACCTTCTGCACGTTCCCCGAGGTTTCGCCTTTTTGCCAAAGACGCTGATGATGACGGCTGAAAAACCAAGTGTAACCGGTTGCGAGGGTTTTTTCCAGCGATTCTTTGTTCATGTACGCCAGCATCAGTACTTCGCCGTTTTCTTCCTGCACAATGGCCGGAACCAGCCCTTTATCGTCAAATCGTACCATTGAAATATCCATTAAATTCTTACCTCCACTCCACGCGACTTCAAATACATTTTGACCTGTCGCACCGTGAACGTTCCGTAATGAAAGACAGAAGCGGCCAATACGGCATCGGCTTCGCCTCGGGTCAAGACGTCGTAGAAATGCTCCAAACGGCCCGCGCCGCCGGAGGCGATGACCGGCACAGGGACGCTTTTCGAGACGCAGCGGGTAAGCTCGATATCGTAGCCGTCCTTCGTGCCGTCAGCATCCATACTGGTCAGGAGGATTTCTCCCGCGCCTAAAGATACCGCTTCCTGTATCCACGTCAGGCAATCGATCCCCGTCGGCGTCTTACCGCCGTTGATGTATACCTCCCACCCGCCGCCTCGACGTCGCGCATCCACTGCCAGCACCACGCACTGACGGCCAAATTTCTCCGCTCCCTGCCGGATGAGCGTCGGGTCTTTCACGGCCGCCGTATTAAGGGATATCTTGTCCGCACCGGCCTGTAACAAGCGGCGCATATCCTCCACCGAGCGAATACCGCCCCCCACCGTAAAGGGGATAAATACCTTGGACGCGCAGGATTTCGCCACCTGCACCATCGTATCGCGCTTTTCGCTGGAGGCTGTGATATCTAAAAAGACAATTTCATCTGCCTGCTCTTCGTCATAACGCGCTGCCAATTCCACCGGATCTCCCGCATCATGAAGATCCGTGAAATTCATTCCCTTCACCACCCGGCCGTCTTTCACATCAAGGCAGGGAATGATCCGCTTCGTATGCATCTCTCACCCCTCAGCGGCAATACGCAGCGCCTTTTTCAGATCAAGACGGCCGCTGTATATCGCCTGCCCGACGATGACCCCTTCGATACCGTCCGTCTCGTGCACTTTAACGGCGCGTATATCCTCCAAGGAACGAACACCGCCAGAAGCCACGACGCGTAAACCGCTGACCTTAGACAGCTCGATGGCGCCTTCCAAATTCAGTCCGGAAAGGGTTCCGTCCCGGGAAATATCCGTGTAAATAACGGTTTTCACGCCATAGTCCGCCATTTGCTTGGCAAAGTCAAGGGCAGAAACATTCCCCGAGCTTTCCCACCCCTGGGTTGCCACGATACCATCCCGGGCGTCGATGGCGACAACGATTCGGTCTCCAAAGCGATGGCAGGCTTCCTGCACCAATGACGGATTCTCCACCGCCGCCGAACCTAAAATTACCCGCTGAATGCCCCCTGTCAGCGCCCTTTCAATGCTTTCCAGGGAACGCAGCCCACCGCCCAACTCCATAGGAATGTGCACCGCCCCCAAGATGGAGCGAATAGCTTCGCGGTTCTTTGTTTCTCCCTGAAGCGCCCCGTCCAAATCCACGACATGAAGATATTGAGCGCCCATCTCTTCCCATTTTACGGCCACTGCCGAAGGATTATCGGAAAAAATTGTTTCCCGGGAAAAATCTCCTTTGAAAAGCCGCACACATTTCCCGCCACGCAAGTCAATTGCCGGAAAAATAATCATCTTTCTGCCTCCTCACTGCTCAACTCCGCACAAAATTGCGCAATATCTGTAAACCCACGTTCCCCGATTTCTCCGGATGGAATTGAGTCGCCATGACGTTCCCCCGCTGGACCGCTGCCGTGAGCCGCGTCCCGTACATCACCGTCGCCGTGATCACAGCGGAATCTTCAGGAACCGCCGCGTAGCTGTGGACGAAGTAGACGTAAGGGGACGCCGTAAGCCCGGTGAAGAGATTGGGAGAGGATCGCGGCGCGGCGACGGCGAGAGAATTCCACCCGATATGCGGCACTTTCAGCCCCGGCGCGTTAATTTTCTGCACCGTCCCGGAGAGCCAGCCCAGTCCGGCCACGCGGGGAGACTCTTCACTCCCTGAAAAAAGAATCTGCATTCCCACGCAGATCCCCAAGAGGGGAGTCCCGCTCTGTACTTTCTTCTCGATAGCGGGGATGAGACCGCTGGCCGTCAGATTTTTCATACAGTCTCCGAAAGCGCCTACGCCGGGCAGCACGATCTTTACCGCGTCTTCAATCTCCGCCGCATCTGCTGTGACCACCGCTTCCGCCCCCGCTGCCCGCAGGGCCTTCTCCACGCTGAACAGGTTCCCTACGCCATAATCGACGACAGCCACCTTTCCGGCGGCATTCACAGTATCCCCTTCGTGGAGAGGACGCCGGTGATGTCCTCTCTCACCTTCACTGCTTCATACAAGGCATGTCCCAACGCTTTGAAGACCGCTTCCACTTTATGATGGGAATTTTTCCCGTAGAGGACCTTGACATGGAGGGTGATCCCGGCGTTAAAGGCGAATGCGCGCAGGAACTCTTCCGTCAGTTCTGTGTCATATCCCCCGATCTGCGGTGCCATGCGTCCGCCGTCGTAGACTAAAAAAGGACGGCCGCTGATGTCCACAGCGACGAAGGCCAGTGCCTCGTCCATCGGCACATAAAAGGAAGCATAGCGGACGATGCCCGCTTTATCTCCCAAAGCCTCCCACACCGCTTTCCCCAGCGCGATCCCCACATCTTCCACAGAATGATGGGCGTCCACCGCCAAATCGCCGTGGCAGGTCGCCGTCAGATCAAAGAAACCGTGACGGGCAAAGAGCGTCAACATGTGATCGAAAAAGCCGATGCCCGTATCCACGGCGCTTTTCCCGCTGCCATCCAAATTGAGGGCAATTCGGATATCCGTTTCGGTGGTCTTTCGCTGCACATTTCCCTGTCGCATCTTTATTCCCCTCTCGTCATAAAAGCTTGGATTGCTTGCCACACCGTGTCATTTTCTTCCCGTGTTCCCAGTGAAACCCTCAGACAGTTTTTTAACCGCGCTGCACCGCCGAAGCTGCGTACGCCGATGCCCGACGCCGCCAGCGCTGCTTCCAGTGACGCCGCTTTTTCCGTGCGCAGCAGGAGAAAATTTGTCGCCGATGGAAACACCGTAAGCCCCTCGATCTCACTCAGGCGGTCGAACATCCGCTGCCGCTCCGCCATAACCATGTGAAGGCGCGGCTCATATTCCTGACGCATTTGAAAGACAATGTCCGCCGTAACAGTGGACAACACGTTCAAGTGGTAAGGCATGTACGCCTTCTGCACCATGTCCACCACCTCTTTCGCCGCCAAGAGATATCCCACCCGGCAGGCCGCGAGTCCGTAAGCCTTAGAAAAGGTACGCGCCACCATGAGGTGCGGGTATCGGGAAAGAAGCTGACTGGCGGAAGGCCCGGCAAACTCAATGTACGCTTCGTCTATGAGGAAGGCGCAGGACACTCCCTGGGCAATCTCTTCCACTTCCGATAGGGAAAGATAACCACCCGTAGGGTTATTGGGATTGCAGAGAACAGCGAGGGCGGCGCGGCTATCATTGACCTTGCGGATAAAGGATTTCACGTCCAGCCGATAATCCTCGAAAAGTTCCACCGATACTCCTTCCGCCCCCGCCGCCCGAAGATAAATCTTATACATGGAAAAGGATGGCTCGGGATAGACGATGGTATGCCCCGCCCCTCCGAAGGCGTAAAACAGCTTCTCGATGATCTCACTGGAGCCGTTGCCCAGCCAGACATTTTCTCTGTTTAGCCCACAGTTTCGACCGATGGCTTCCCGCAGTGCCTCGCCTTCCTCCGTGGGGTAACGATGAAACGCCACTCCCGAGAGCCGGGCCATGACCCGTTCTTCTACTAAGGGGGGGAGATTGAAAGGCGATTCGTTGGCGTTGACTTTGATCTTCCAATCCCGTTCCGTCAAGTCATAGGAGGGCATATCCCTCAGCCCGTCACGAAAATGCAGCATCACTTTCTCCCTCCCCGCAATCGAATGGCCTTGGCGTGCGCTTCTAATCCTTCCGTCCTCGCCAGCCGGATGATATCCTCGGCTACGTCGACGAGAGCGGGCTGGGTATAGGAAATAAAGCTGGTTCGCTTCATAAAGGTTTCGACGTTTAACACCGAATAAAACCGTGCTGTCCCCCCCGTGGGCAAAATATGATCCGGCCCAGCGAAGTAGTCTCCTAACGGTTCCGGCGAATACGCTCCTAAAAAAACTGCTCCGGCATGGCGAATGGAGGGAAGCAGCGCAAAGGGATTCGCCGTCAGAAGCTCCAAATGCTCCGGGGCAGACGCGTTGGCAAAGTCGATGGCCTGCGTCATGTCCTCCGCCACCACGATGAGTCCGTTCTTTTCTATGGACGCACCGGCAATCGCCTTACGGGGCAGGGGTTGTAGCTGTTCTTCCACCTCCGCCGCCACCGCCGCCGCCAAGGGGGCGCTGGTGGTGATGAGGATACTGGAGGCCAAGGGATCATGTTCCGCCTGACTGAGCATATCCGCCGCCGCATAAGCGGGATCCGCCGTTTCGTCGGCTACAATGAGGATCTCACTGGGGCCGGCCAGCATATCGATGTCCACATGGCCGTAGACCGCCTTTTTCGCCAAGGTGACAAAGAGATTACCCGGCCCGGTGATCTTATCGACGCGGGGGATAGTCTCCGTACCGAAGGCCAACGCTGCGATGGCCTGTGCCCCGCCGATCTTGTAGACGCGCCGGACGCCGATCGCTCGCGCCGCGATGAGAACGTAAGGATTCAGCTTTCCCTCCCGGGGTGGGCACATCATGACGATCTCTCTCACCCCGGCCACGGCGGCGGGAACCGCATTCATGACCACCGACGAAGGGTAGGCCGCCGTTCCCCCCGGCACGTAGATTCCCACGCGCTCCAGCGGCATCACCATCTGGCCTAAAAGGGAACCCTTCTCCCGATTCGTCAGCCACGAACGGGGCTTTTGCTCCTCGTGATAGCGGCGGACATTGGTGATGGCCTTTTGCAGCGATTTCACCACCTTGGGATCTGCCGCTTTTTTCGCCGCGTCGAACTCTTCCTCGCTCACGAGAAATTCTTCCGGCGTAAATTCGGCATGGTCGAGGAGCTTCGTGTACTTCATGACCGCTGCGTCGCCCTCCCGCCGCACATCCTCAACGATGCGCGCCGCCACTTGACTGGCGGTGAGGTCGGCACCAAAGAGCTTTCGATTCCCCTCCCGCATGGCCGGACTAAGTTCCACTTCGTCGAAGGCCGCCTTTTGGAGAAGCCGCCGAATCTCTTTTTCCCCCGCGTCTTTCACATTCACGATTCTCATAGGTTTTTGTATCCTTTCTCCAAGATCGTCCGCATCGCTTCCACCAACGGATAAATACGATCAAATTTCAGCCGAAAGCTCACTCGGTTCGCAATGAGACGAGCTGTAACAGGCATGATTGAAGCAATCTCTTCCAAATCATTCTCCCGCAGAGTCGTCCCCGTTTCCACAATATCCACAATGCTCTCCGAAAGCCCAACGATAGGGCCTAACTCGATGGAGCCGTTGAGCTTGATGTATTCCATCTGCATCCCCTGCCGGGTGAAAAACTCTTCCGCCAAGCGGGGGAACTTCGTCGCCACCCGCGTATGGACGTAATCGGAAAGGTGCGGACGCTTTTGATGGCGCAGCACCGCCATCATCAAATGGCAGCGGCCGAAGCCCAAATCTAACAGCTCATACACATCCTGCTCCGCCTCTGCCAGCACATCCTTGCCGATGATACCGATGTCCGCTGCGCCATATTCCACATAGGTGGGAACGTCAGCGGTCTTGGCAATGATAAACTTCACTTTATCGGCTTCATTCGTAATGACGAGCTTGCGGGATGTTTCCTCCAACCCTTCGGTGGAAAGCCCCGCCTCTGCCAACAATGCCGCTGAGGGCGCAAAGAGCTTTCCCTTGGGCAGGGCTACCGTCAAATATTCTGCCGCCTGTCTCTCCATCCCCTGGCACTCCTTCCTCTCATCACGCACAAACGTCTGTCATCTCCAACCCCTTTACCATGCTTAACCAGCGCCGCTAATTCAGCGCATCGGCCTGGCGCAGGAGATCAAGTTCCGCCGAGTCCTCCGGGGCTGGCGGTTCATGGTGCCGCGCCACGATCGCCGCTTCCGCCTCGTACCCGAATTGCCGGAGCCACGCCGCGCCGATCTGAGGATGGTGGAAATACACGTAAAGCATCGCCGACAGTTTACC
>CAJPQU010000008.1 GCA_905372875.1 uncultured Schwartzia sp.
CTCCTTCTTATTTTTCTGAAACGACAACCGTAACGTGCGACGTCCGCTTGAAAATGCTGAACGCCTGACCCCGCGAACGCGGATGAATTCGTTTCAGCGTCGGTCCCTGATCGACGTAAGCAGAAGAAACGTACAGTTTATCAACATTCATATCAAAATTATTTTCCGCATTGGCCACCGCGGATTTTAATACTTTTTCTATGACGTCAGCGCCGGCTTTCGGCGTAAACTTTAATATCGCAAAGGCTTCAGCGATGCTCTTGCCACGAATCAGATTCATGACGACCCGTACTTTACGCGGAGCAATGCGAATGTATTTAGCAACAGCTTTGGCTTCCATTTAAGGATTCTCCTTTCGCAATTATTTAAGCTCCGTCCTCTTCTCGGACCCTGAATGGCCCTTAAAGGTACGAGTCGGGGCAAACTCACCTAATTTATGCCCGACCATATCTTCCGTGATGTATACCGGCACATGCTTGCGGCCGTCATGAACCGCTACTGTATGAGTGACGAATTCGGGGAGAATCGTCGAGCTGCGCGACCACGTCTTGATGACCTTTTTCTCATTGGCCTCGTTCAGGGCGTTGATTTTCTTCATCAAACTCTCCTGCACGAAGGGACCTTTCTTTACCGATCTTGACAAAATGTATCCTCCTTCCCGGCAGGACGCGTCTTTACCGTCCTGCTGCCCTTTCTATCACTTACGTCTCTTGACGATGAATTGATCCGACGGTTTTTTACGACGGGTCTTAGCTCCCATCGCGCATTTACCCCACTTCGTGACCGGATGTTTACGTCCGACAGGGCTGCGGCCTTCACCGCCGCCGTGGGGATGGTCGTTCGGGTTCATTGCGACGCCGCGGGTAGAAGGACGGATACCCATCCATCGGGAACGTCCCGCTTTCCCGATGGTGATATTTTCGTGCTCTAAGTTGCCGACTTCGCCGATGGTCGCCCGGCAGTTGATGTGAACCTTACGCAGCTCACCGGACGGCATGCGGAGCAGTGCGTAGCTTCCTTCCTTGGCCATGAGCTGAGCGCTGGTGCCCGCGGAACGGACGAGCTGCCCGCCTTTGCCGATCTTGAGTTCAATATTATGAATCATGGTGCCCAAAGGAATGTTTACGATGGGAAGCGCGTTGCCCGGCTTGATATCCGCGTCGGGGCCGGAGATCACCATATCGCCGACCTTAATGCCATTCGGCGCGATGATGTAGCGCTTCTCGCCGTCCGCATAATTCAAAAGCGCGATGCGGGCGCTGCGGTTCGGATCGTACTCAATGGTCGCGACCCGAGCCGGGATGCCGTCTTTGTTGCGTTTAAAGTCAATAATACGATACCGGCGCTTATGACCGCCGCCCTGATGGCGAACCGTCAAACGGCCTTGCTGGTTACGGCCGCCATGTTGTTTAAGCGGTGCTACCAACGATTTTTCCGGCTTGTCCGTTGTTATCTCGTCGAACGACGCCACGGTCATAGAGCGTCTGCCGGCCGAATAGGGTTTGAAACTCTTAATTGCCACTTATTTTACCTCCTTTACCGAAATATTAACCTTCAAAGAACTGGATCGTTTCCCCCGGCGCGAGGGTGACAATCGCTTTTTTATAACTGCGCCGCCGGCCGATATTGCGGCCCACGCGCTTCACTTTCCCTGTCACATTGGCAGTATTGACCGAAAGGACTTTCACTTTGAAGATTTCCGCCACCGCATCGGCTATCTGGATCTTATTCGCTGCTTTCGCCACTTCAAAGACATATTTGCCCTCTTCCATTAAAGCGGTGGATCGTTCCGTAACCAGAGGGCGAATCAGGATATCACGCGCTTCCATCATGCCAGCACCTCCTCGATCCGAGAAATCGCGTCCTTGGTGATAAAGAGTTTATCATGATGGAGAATATCGACGACGTTAAGCCCCATCGTATGGATGGCTTTGACCCCCGGAATATTCCGCGAAGAACGCTCTACGTTTTCCGCTTCCTCCGCGGTGACGATCAGAGCCTTCTTCTCGACCTTAAAGGCATCCAGCATTTTCACCATGTCCTTCGTCTTTGGAACCTGGAAATCCAGGCGCTCCAAAACGAAGCAATTTCCGCTCTGTACTTTATCCGACAGGGCGCACTTGAGCGCCAGGCGGCGCTGTTTGCGCGGCATACTAAACGCGTAGGAACGGGGATGCGGACCGAAAACGACGCCGCCGCCGACCCACACCGGTGAAGTGTTTGAACCGCTGCGTGCGTGTCCGGTGCCCTTCTGCCGCCACGGCTTACGACCGCCGCCGCGCACCATGGCCCGTGTTTTCGTGGAATGGGTTCCCAGCCGCCGTGAGGCCATCTGCATGACAACCGCCTGATGAAGGAGGGGACCGTTCACTTCCACGCCGAAAATGTTATCATTTAATTCGATATCGCCGACCTGCTGGTTTTCGATATCGTAAACTGCTACTTTAGGCATAATTTCGCAAATCCTCCTTCCGTTATTTTTTCTTCGGTTTAACCGTATTTTTGATGACGATGAAGCCTTTCTTCGGACCGGGAATCGCACCTTTAATGAGAATCAGGTTGCGATCCGTATCCACCTTGACTACAGTAAGGCACTGAACCGTGACCCGCTCGTGGCCCATCTGACCGGGCAGTTTTTTCCCCTTCAGGACACGTCCGCCGTGGCCGCTGATCATAGCGCCGGTAGAACCGGGTTCGCGGTGGGATTTAGAACCATGTCCCATAGGGCCACGGGCGAAATGATGCCGCTTGACCGTACCGGCAAAGCCTTTGCCCTTAGAAGTCCCGGTAACATCCACCAATTCTCCTGCCGCAAAGACATCAACGCCGATGATGTCACCCACTTTATATTCAGAAGGAGCCGCCAGACGCATCTCCCGGATGAATTTAACCGGTTGAATACCCACCTTCTCAAAGCGTCCCTTCAACGGTTTCGTGACCTTATATTCCTTAACCTCGCCAAAACCAAGCTGTACCGCGTTGTAGCCGTCCGTCTCCACTGTCTTATTCTGAATGACGACGTTCTTGCCGGACTCGACGACTGTAACGGGAACCACCTTGCCTTCCTCGGTGAAAATCTGTGTCATGCCAAGTTTTCGGCCTAAAATTGCTTTCGACATTATTCCACCTCCTTACAGTTTCATTTCGATGTCCACACCTGCCGGCAGATCGAGATGCATGAGGGCATCAACGGTCTTGTTGGAAGGTTCGAGAATATCGATAAGACGTTTATGGGTTCTCATTTCAAACTGTTCCCGCGAATCCTTATTCACATGGGGAGAACGAAGGATCGTGTAAACGTTTTTTTCCGTCGGGAGAGGAATCGGCCCCGAAACCATCGCGCCCGTCCGTTTCGCCGTATCGACGATCTTGATTGCGCTCTGATCCAATGCCTCATGATCGTAAGCTTTCAAACGAATTCTGATTTTCTGCTTCTTAGACAAGATATTTTCCTCCTTATCGCCCGGGTTCATGACCCAGACAGTTCTCAGCGCCAGTTCCCTCACTGTCGCGAGCAATCTGCCGCTTCATCGCATGACATGACTGGTTAAAGTCTTTATATAAGGGCGGCGCAGGCGCCGCCCTTATCATCAACCTATGAAACTCTTATCAGCCTTCCGTGATCTCCGTAACACGTCCCGCCCCGACGGTGTGACCGCCTTCGCGGATAGCGAAGCGCAACCCCTTTTCAATCGCGATGGGGGTGATGAGCTCCACGTCCATCTCAATGTTATCGCCCGGCATGACCATTTCCGTCCCTTCCGGCAGATGAACGACGCCCGTCACATCGGTGGTACGGAAATAGAATTGAGGCCGGTAATTAGAGAAGAACGGGGTATGGCGGCCGCCTTCCTCCTTCGTCAGGACGTAGACCTGCGCCTTGAACTTTGTATGGGGATGGATGGATCCCGGTTTCGCCAAAACCTGACCACGCTCGATCTCAGTACGTTCAATGCCGCGAAGGAGCGCGCCGATGTTGTCGCCAGCCACGGCGGAATCCAGCGTCTTACGGAACATCTCAATGCCCGTGACGACCGTGGACTTCGTGTCTTTAATGCCGACGATATCTACCGTATCGCCCTGGTTCAGTAAGCCGCGCTCTACACGTCCCGTAGCGACTGTGCCGCGCCCAGTGATGGTCATAACGTCCTCCACTGGCATTAGGAAGGGTTTATCCGTGTCGCGGGTCGGCGTCGGAACATACTCGTCCACAGCGTCCATCAGTTCAATGATCTTCTTCTCGTACTCTGCGTCGCCTTCCAATGCTTTAAGAGCCGAGCCGGCAATCACAGGGATATCATCCCCAGGGAACTCATACTGGGTAAGGAGCTCGCGAACTTCCATTTCCACCAGTTCCAAGAGTTCGGGATCGTCCACCATATCCACCTTGTTCAGAAAAACAACGATGGCCGGAACACCCACTTGGCGCGCCAGCAGAATGTGCTCACGGGTCTGGGGCATGGGGCCGTCCGCAGCACTGACGACCAGGATCGCGCCATCCATCTGCGCTGCACCGGTGATCATGTTTTTAACGTAGTCGGCATGGCCCGGGCAGTCAACATGAGCGTAGTGCCGTTTTGCCGTCTCATATTCCACATGTGCCGTGTTGATCGTGATGCCGCGCTCACGTTCCTCCGGCGCCTTATCGATCATGTTATAATCCATGAAGTCCGCGCCGCCCTGTTTGGACAGAACCTTCGTGATGGCCGCCGTCAGGGTCGTCTTGCCGTGATCAACGTGACCGATGGTGCCAATGTTCACATGGGGTTTCGTTCTCTCAAATTTCTGTTTCGCCATTTTAATTTTCCTCCCTTATTCGCCTTTATTCTTTGCCACTATTGCATCGGCTATATTCTTAGGAACCTCATCGTAGAAGGAAACCTCCATCGAATAGTTCCCGCGTCCCTGTGTTTTGGAGCGAAGATCCGTCGCATAGCCAAACATTTCCGCCAACGGAACCATCGCATTGATGACCTGCGCCCCGTTCCGCGGCTCCATCCCTTCGATGCGGCCCCGGCGGGAATTGAGATCGCCGATGACATCTCCCATGTATTCTTCGGGAACGATAACCTCGACTTTGACGTATGGTTCCAAAAGCACCGGATCAGCCTTTTCCGCGCCGTTGCGGAACGCCATAGAACCGGCAATCTTAAACGCCATTTCCGAAGAATCGACCTCGTGGAAGGATCCGTCATAAACGATGGCCTTGATGTCCACCATCGGGTACCCGGCGATAACGCCGTTCTCCATGGATTCCTTGACGCCGGCCTCAATGGGATTGATGAATTCCTTTGGAATCGCGCCGCCCACCACTTTGTTCTCGAAGCTGAAGCCTTGTCCCGGCTCTTGGGGAATCAGCTCCAGCCAGCAGTGCCCGTACTGACCATGTCCACCGGACTGACGAACGAACTTTCCTTCCGCTTTGACCGATTTGCGAATGGTTTCACGGTACGCGACCTGCGGATTGCCCACCGTGCAGTCCACTTTGAATTCCCGCAGCATACGATCAACGATGATCTCCAAATGCAACTCGCCCATACCGGAGATGATCGTCTGTCCCGTTTCCGGATCCGTATGCACCCGGAAGGTAGGATCCTCTTCCGCCAAACGCTGTAAAGCAATGCCCATCTTCTCCTGATCGTCCTTTGTCTTGGGCTCCACTGCCACCGAGATGACCGGATCAGGGAATACCATGGACTCAAGGATGATGGGATGATCCTCGTCGCAGAGTGTATCACCCGTCGTCGTGTCCTTCAGGCCCACCGCCGCCGCGATATCGCCGCTATAAACCTTGGTAATCTCAGCTCGGTGATTCGCGTGCATCTGCAAGATACGGCCCAGCCGTCCCTTGCGGTTCTTCGTTGAATTAAACACGTAAGAACCGGCGTCCAACGTGCCGGAATATACGCGGAAAAACGCTAATTTCCCTACAAAGGGATCAGCCATGATCTTGAAAGCCAATGCCGCAAAGGGAGCGTCATCACTCGAAGGCCGGGATTCTTCTTCACCGGTCTCGGGGTTTACCCCCTTGATGTCCGGGATGTCAGTCGGAGCCGGCATATACGCCACCACCGCATCCAACATCGGCTGAACTCCTTTATTCTTAAAAGAGGAGCCGCACGTCACCGGACAAATCTGGCAGGCGATGGTCGCTTTGCGAAGAGCAGCCCTGATTTCGTCTTCCGTCAGCTCTTCGCCGCCTAAATACTTTTCCATCAGCCCGTCATCAGTTTCTGCCAACGCCTCAAGAAGCTTGTCATGATACTCTTCTGCCTGTTCCTTAAGATCATCTGGAATGGCGACTTCGTCGCTCACTTTGCCCAAATCATCTTCGTATATGATGGCATCCATCTTCACGAGATCGACAACGCCGCGGAACGTATCTTCCACGCCAATGGGAAGCTGAATGGCAACGGGATTGGCATTCAGACGTTCCTGCATCATCTGCATGACATTGAAGAAATCCGCTCCTGTGGAATCCATCTTATTGACGTACGCCATACGCGGAACACCGTACTTTTCTGCCTGACGCCACACCGTTTCCGTCTGCGGCTCAACACCTCCCCGGGCGGTCAGAACCGCAATCGCGCCGTCAAGCACACGCAAAGAGCGTTCTACCTCAACCGTAAAGTCCACGTGACCTGGCGTGTCGATGATGTTGATGCGATGACCCTTCCAGTAGCACGTCGTCGCGGCAGACGTGATCGTAATACCGCGCTCCTGTTCCTGGTCCATCCAATCCATCGTTGCTGCACCATCATGCACTTCACCAATCTTATGGTTTACACCCGTGTAGAAGAGGATACGCTCAGTGGTCGTTGTTTTGCCGGCATCGATGTGTGCCATGATACCAATATTGCGAGTTTTTTCCAGCGAAAACTCTCTGCCCACTATTTATCTCTCCTTAATTGTTTCAGATACCGTTCAATGATTACCAGCGATAATGGGCAAACGCCTTGTTCGCTTCCGCCATCTTATGCGTATCTTCTTTTTTCTTCACCGCTGCCCCCGTGTTGTTGGCAGCGTCCATGAGTTCGGCCGAAAGCCGTTCATCCATGGTCTTTTCGCCGCGCAGCCGCGCGTAGCTTACCAGCCAGCGGATGCCCAGCGTCATCCGACGGTCAGGCCGGACTTCCACCGGTACCTGATAATTCGCACCGCCCACCCGACGAGCGCGAACTTCCAACACCGGCATGACGTTCCTGAGAGCCGTCTGGAAAACTTCTAATGGGTCTTTCCCCGTCTTAGAACGAATGGTCTCGAACGCATCATAAACGACGCGTTCCGCGACACCCTTTTTGCCCGAAAGCATCACTTTATTAATAAACTTGGTGACGATCTTATCATGATATACCGGATCCGGCAGCACATCGCGCTTCGGCACGGCACCTTTTCTTGGCATTCAAAAATCCCTCCTTGCTTGCCATATTCAAAAGCGTGTTATGGAAGCACTGATAAATTCAGCACCGCCATCTTGTCGCATCTTTTCCGCCCTCTCTGCGTCGGCAAATCCTCCGCATAGCCATGCTATGCGTTCGGTTTATCTCCTTGATAGGACGAAGAATCTGCACCAATCTGACGGACTTCATTTTATCAGTGCTTCCTTATTTTTTCTTCGCGCGTTTCGCACCGTATTTCGACCGGCCCTGATTCCTATCTTGAACCCCTGCCGTATCCAGCGAACCGCGAATGATATGATAGCGAACGCCCGGAAGATCTTTCACGCGGCCGCCGCGAATCAAAACCACACTATGCTCCTGAAGATTGTGCCCAATACCAGGGATGTAAGCCGTCACCTCAATGCTATTCGTCAAACGAACACGCGCGACCTTGCGAAGGGCCGAATTCGGCTTCTTCGGTGTCGTAGTGTAAACTCTCGTGCACACCCCGCGCTTCTGCGGGCAGTCTTTCAGTGCCGGTGATGTGGATTTCTCCTGCATAGTCTGTCTGCTCTTACGAACCAACTGATTTATCGTAGGCATACCTGCACCTCCTTCCTTCATATTGAAGATTCATGATTTATTAAAACCCGTTGCCGCATCAGCGTAAACAAGTTTTTAACGGTAAGTCATCCTTTCAGGATCGCCGCGGCCGCCGCCCCCACTTCAATCGAGCAGGCCCGCCCCAAATCCGCCATCGTCGCCGTATTGACGACCGGAACGCGCTTTTCATCGCAGAGTACCTGCAAGGGCAAACGCACGCGCTCATCGGCATCCACCGCGAGGAACACGCACTGGGCATCCCCTTTACTGACCGCCTTGCTTACCTGCTTAAGGCCCGTCACATGGGGTTCCTTTTTCAAAGTTTCCAGTGTCATGTCTGTCACTCCCACCAAGACATACCTATCCCCCTAAAGAGGCACTTTCCTATATTATCATCCGCAAAAATGATTGTCAACACTTATTTTATCAATCTTTTCTATATACACGTTGCCGGGCGTATCCTAAAAAATTTATATAAAAATCAGGTTTCTCTCATGTCCCTACTGACGAAAATCTTAACAAAGAATGATATGCGCCCCTCTCCGAAAGCAAACTGGCAGAAAAAAAGCGAGCCCCCACATGAGGCCTCGCTTTCTGTCAAAGCAAAACGGCACGGCAACGCCAAGATTCAATCGCGTAAAATTTTCTTCATAGCTTCGGCCACCTTGTCCCCGGTGAAGCCAAACTTTTTAAAAAGTTGTTCTCCCGGGGCTGACGCCCCAAAACCCGTCATTGCCACCACGGCGCCATCCAATCCCACATAACGTTCCCAACCGAAACCGGCCGCCGCTTCTACCGCCACCCGAGCCCGCACGTTATGAGGCAAAATCTCTTCCTTATACGTATCGTTCTGATTTTCAAAAAGGTCCATAGAAGGCATACTGACAACTCGTACATCGATGCCGTCCGCCCGAAGAAGTGTCTGTGCCTCGATGGCTAAAGAAACCTCCGAACCGCTGGCCAAAAGGATGCCATCCGGCAGTTTCTTGACCGAAGAGGAAACCACGTAACCGCCCTTCAAGGCTTCCCGGCTGCTCCCGGAAAGCTGCGGCAGATTTTGACGGCTAAGAACGAGGGCAGTGGGTGTAGTTTTACTGGACATAGCTAAATACCAGCCCGCTGCTGTTTCTGTGGCATCCGCCGGGCGAAAGACGTGAAGATTCGGCGTCGCCCGGAGCATAGCCAACTGCTCAACGGGCTCATGGGTCGGACCATCTTCTCCTACGCCGATGCTGTCATGGGTGAAAACGTAGGTCACCGGAAGCTTCATCAGAGCCGCCAATCGTATCATCGGCTTCATGTAATCGCTGAAAACAAAGAAGGTACCCGCATAAGGGCGAAGGCCACCGTGCAGGGCGATACCGTTAACCATGGCCCCCATAGCCAGTTCGCGGACGCCGAAATGGAGGTTGCGTCCGCCGTAATTTTTCCGACTGAAATCCCCCGCGCCCTTCATCGCCGTCTTATTGGAAGGCGCTAAATCCGCGCTGCCGCCAAAAAGCTGCGGCACTCTATCCTTCAAGCGATTGAGCATGATTCCCGAGAGGCTGCGCGTGGCTTGTGGCTTATCCTCATAACTCCAGAACTCGTCGTCGTTCAAAAGCGCCGCCGCATCGGGTTCGGCATGGTAAGTGTCCCAGAGTTTCTTCATTTCCGGAAATTGTTTCTGATATTCGGCAAACATTTTCTGCCACGCCGCGTGATCCTCCATCCCACGCCTCGCCAATTTCTCATAATGACGATAAACTTCTTCCGGCACGGCAAAGGGTTCCTCACTCCTCCAACCGAGGGTTTCCCGCAGCGCCCTGACGTTTTCCTCGCCTAAGGGCTCCCCGTGAGCGCTGGCTTTCCCTTGTTTAGCCGGACATCCGTACCCGATCTGGGTTTTAACGGTAATGAAAGACGGCCGCGTCGTATCCTCTTTCGCGGCGGCAATGGCTGCATCGATGGCCGCCAAATCATTGCCGTCCTCTACCATCAAGGTCTGAAACCCGAAAGCCGCCATCCGTGCTTCTACATTTTCGGTAAACGCTAACTCCGTACCACCTTCGATGGATATCCCGTTGCTGTCATAGAGAACGATAAGCTTTGATAAACCGAGAGTGCCGGCCAGAGAGAACGCTTCTGAGGAAATTCCTTCCATCAGACAGCCATCGCCCCCCAAGACAAAGGTGTAATGATCCACCACCGGATACCCGGGTTGATTAAACACCGCTGCCAAATGAGCTTCCGCCATAGCCATCCCCACCGCCATGCCCATTCCGGCGCCTAACGGCCCGGTCGTGGCTTCCACACCTACGGTATGACCATATTCGGGGTGTCCCGGCGTCAGGGATCCGTCCTGGCGGAAATTTCTCAAATCCTCCACTGTCAGACCATAGCCGAATAGATGCAGCAGCGCGTAGAGCAGCATAGATCCATGCCCGCCCGATAGAATGAAGCGGTCGCGATCCACCCACTGAGGCGCTTTCGGATCGTGCTTTAAGTGCCTCGCCCAAAGCGTATACGCCATGGGGGCGCTTCCTAAAGGCAAGCCGGGGTGGCCGGAATTCGCCTTCTGAATGGCATCCGCTGCTAAAATTCGAATTGCATTTACGCTCGCCATCTCACTCATACTCATCAATCCATCGCTCCTTCGGAACTCTCATGAATTGCATTTTTATCGCACCGCCGCAAAGTATCAAACAAATTCAACGCACGGCGATCACGTCAATCTCCACCAATGCCCCCTTCGGCAGATTGCTTACCTCCACGCAAACCCGTGCCGGGCATTCTTGGGGAAAATAGCGGGCGTAAACTTCATTGACCCGGGCAAAATCCGCCATGTCTTTAAGATAGACCGTCGTCTTTACGACATCAGCCAGCGAAGATCCGGCCGCGGTTAAAATCGCCTGTAAATTGTCCAGAACCCGTGCCGTTTGGAATTCGATCCCGCCTTGCGCCATCTCTCCGGTAGACGGTTCCAAGGGAATCTGCCCGGAAACGAAGAGAAAGCCTCCCGCCTCCACCGCCTGAGAATACGGGCCGATGGCTTTTGGTGCCTTGTCTGTCACGATATATTTTTTCATTTATAATATTCCTTTCCTAAAAAACAGTAATCAGCAATGCAACAAGAAGGCCGCTATCATCCATCAGTGAGGGAGGCTTCTCCCGGTAACTGGGCCAAATCGGTCCGTAAAAGCGAAGCTTCCCCTAAGTAGACATGGCGTATCTCCCGTAAGGTCTTGTCCGTATCCACTAGGAGCAATGCCCGAATACAGAGCGGCAGACCTCCCTCCACCGCCATCTGTCGCGCGTCGAAGAGGGGCACTAAATCAAACCCCGGGATTTGGCGCACCCCCGCCGCCGGAAAGCAGGCCGTCACGTCCTCGGTGGCGCTCAAAATGCAAGCCCCGATATCGTCCGGTTTAACTCCGTTATGACGACACATTTCCGTCACCATCCATCGCACCGCCGAGATGATTTCCGACTCTACATTATTCTTTATCGTAATAGCTCCTCGAATTCCGCGCATACCGTCTCCTCCTCAGTGGCTGCGAATAATATCCCACAGTAGGCGTCCGCATAGAATCAGCGCTGCCAAATAACCGAATACACCCAAGAGCGGTATTTCCATGAGGCGCGGCGACATCTGTGTTGTGCAGATAATGCTCGACCCTAAGAGAAGCGCCGAGCTGATCATGCCGATGATCAGTTTATTCATCATCTGATCGATGCGCCGCAGCGGTTCCTCACTTCCGGTGAGATCCAAATTGACCTTCGTCTGCCCGCTCATGGTCATCCGCAGAATATCAGAGATCTGTTCGGGAAGTCGCATGGTCTTTTTCAGGAGGACATACCCTTCCCGCTTAAATTTGTCAAGTTCCGCCTGCCAGTTGAAGTGTTTACGGAAATTCAGCTCCAAGCTGTGGGCAAATATTTCGACAAAGCTGATCCGGGGACAGCAAAGGCGCATAACCCCTTCAATGGTAAGAACGCCACGGGCGAACATGCTGAGGCCGGGACCGATGCCGATGTGGTGTACCCGAAGCACATTCATGATCTGCCGCGTCAAAAGGCCCATTTGCAGCGTTCCAAAATCCAGATCACGATACTGCTCCATGAGGACGGCAATATCTTCGTAGAGACGGGTGTGATCAATACGTCCCCGGGGCAGCCCCAAAGAGAGTACGGCCGCTTTCATTTCCAGCGTATCATGGTTAGCCAGCGCAAAAACCGCTTTGCGCAGCGCCGAACGATCCCGGCTCGAAAGCCGTCCCATCATGCCCAGATCCAGCCAGACGATCTTGCCGCCTCGTATCCAGATATTACCCGGATGGGGATCCGCATGAAAATAGCCGTCCTCCACAATCTGTTTGACATAATTCTCTCCCAGACGATGCCCCAAGTGATCCATATCGAACCCTTGCGCCTCCAAGGCTGCAACATCGTCAAAGCGAATGCCGTCAATATATTCCATCACTAAGATTCGTGACGTCGTCAGTTTATGATATACAGCCGGGCATTCCACGTAGGGCGCATCAGCATTCAGGTGACGAAATTCATCGATGTGGCTGGCCTCCATGAGAAAGTCCATTTCCTGCTTAGCGATAGTCCACATCTCGTCTAAAATCATACTAAAATCGATTACATCGCTGGTGTTGCTGACAACTTTCAAAAGCGCGGCTGCTCGTTTCAGGAGGACGATATCCTTCGCCATGACTTCATAGATCCCGGGGCGCTGTACCTTGACGACGACCCGTTCTCCGTTGGTCAAAACAGCCTGATGCACTTGGGCGATGGAGGCTGACCCTAAAGCAGCTTCATCAATGGAGCGAAAGATTTGACTCCAGCGGCAGCCGTACTCTTTCTCAATGATGTCACGAATAAGGGAGAAGGCCAGTGGTTTCGCACCGGTTTGCAGCTTCGTCAACTCGTCACAATATTCCTGCGGCAGAAAATCAGGCCGCATACTCATGATCTGCCCCAACTTAACAAAGGTAGGCCCCAGGTCTTCCAAGATCTGTCGTATCTTCACCGGTGTTATGCCCTGAAGGAGGTGGCGGCGGCGAAGCACTTCCACCATTTCCCGAAAGCGTTTTGTCGAGTCGCGAAGCGGTAAAGTATTCTCTTTTTCCCCCAGCAACCCATCCCACATAGCGACCTCTCCCCTCCGGCTCGGAAGGAACCCTTACGATTCTTTTACAATGTGCGAAAACAACTCCATGATGCTCTGTCCGTAAGTGTACCCAGGCACTGCCCAACGGCCGTTCAAATCTCGCCACGTATCCAGCGTCTTGCTGCCGTAAATAGATCGCACCAAAGCGTAGCGGGGATCCACTACTGGTTCGGCCGGGCGTCGAGTCGAAGCGTAAGCTAAAAGGTGCTGAATATGCGCGCGAACGCCCAGTCGGGCCGAGGGAAAATACATCCCTTTCACCAGACTGCTGGTGGTTCCCAACCCGCAGTAATTATTCTGATCTGGAGTTACCGTGCCGCCATAACGAAAATAACCGGTCTCTTTCAGTGCCTGGGCAAAGGCCACATCCGGTCGAATACCTTCTCGTGCCCCTTCTTCATAATAATAGGAAACAAGCTCCTGAGGCGAAACCGAAAGCGCCGGTGTAGGATTCATCCGCAGCAGATACTGTACACATTGCTGCGGAGTCGCCATCGCTTGTCCCAATATGGCCTCGTTGGTAAGATCCACCGGCACTACAGAGGTGGGCAGAACTGCCGTTGGCTTCTCCGCCGGCGCCTGAAGGATGGCTTGAATTCTCTCTCGAATCCCCCTCTTATCCTTCGCCTCGTTTTCCGCCCCATCCCGGCGCAGACTCACTTTCGTTTCTCCCGCCGCATCATACACATGTCTCGTTTCTCCCATTACCGCTGGAAAAAGCGCCCCAAAAGCCAGCGTCGCAATCACAAAATTCCTGCTAAACCTCACCCTGTCATTCCTCCTTAGCTTCAAGGCATTCGTAAGACCAATTGTATCACAAATAAAATCGACAGTGCATATAGCAACGGATGCACCCGCTGCCCTTTACCTGCCACCGCTTTCAAAAAAACATACAGTACGAAACCAACACCTATGCCAGTCGCGATACTAAACGACAGCGGCATCAAAAACAGCGTGAAAAAAGCGGGAAAAGCTTCCGTATAGTCTTTCCAGTCAATATCCGTCACACTTTCCATCAGGAAGGCACCGGACAAGATCAAGGCAGGAGCCGTAATCGCCGGAACCTCAGCCATCATTCTCGATAACGGCGCACAAAAAAGCAAAACGCCAAAGAGAATGGCTGTCACCACAGCGGTGAATCCTGTCCTCCCCCCCGCGGCGACGCCGGTTCCCGATTCTGCCAGAGCAGTGGTCGGCCCTGTCCCGGCCAACGCCCCTACTAAACCGCCGACAGAGCCTGCCCAAAGAGCATTTTTAAGGCGCGGAAACGTCTTGCTCGTCATAAGTCTCGCCTGCCGCCCTACACCTAACACCGTCCCTGTCGTATCCAAAAGTGTTACCAGAAACAACGCAAAGGCCGTCATCCCCAACGAGCCCAGATCACCAAAGGCAAATTGCCCTAATGTCTTCTCCAGGCCCCATGGCAGTGAAAAAGGTGCGGCGGGTACCTCCATGACGCCAACAGCATACGATACGGCAGCCGTCAGAAACATGCCGATAAAAACAGCACCACGCACTCCCATCATCATGAGCAGCAGAGTGAGAAAAAGGCCCAGCAAGGTGAGCGCTGCCAAAGGATCAGACAGATCTCCCAATGTCACCCCTGTAATCGGCGAGGCGACCACCAAACGGCCGTTTTCCAGACCGAGCATTGCCATGAAGAGCCCAAGTCCAACGGTTACCGCCGCTTTTAAAGAAAGGGGGATCGCTCGAAGCAGCATCTCCCCGAGAGACGACAGAGAAAAAATCATCAATACTCCCGAGGCGACGAATACCGCCCCCATCGCCTCCTGCCACGGCATGCCTCCCGCGACGACTACGACATAGGCAAGATACGCGTTAACCCCGACACCGGGCGCGACGGCAATGGGGTAATTCGCCGCGATTCCCATCGTCAGCGTCGCCATCATTGTCGCGAAGACGGTCGCCACATAGACGCCGCCGAACTCCATGCCACCGCGACTGAACATCATAGGAATCACGATGACAATGTAAAGCATTGAGAAAAACGTTGTCATCCCCGCAACAATTTCCGTACGAAAATCGGTCTGCCGCTCAGCGAACGCAAACCAGGCCTTTATTTTCTCCATGGTGTCTCCGCGCCTCTTCGTCTAAAAAAACACAATATTATTCTATCACGCCCCATCACGAATGCCAACCATCCGATAAATTTTCCGCGGCAATCCGCTCTATGGTTCTATCGTTTTCCTGTCCAAAAAAGCGGCGCCAAATACTTTAACAGTATAATAAAGGCCAATGACAAAAGGGATATATTCCGCGATGAGACGCCAGCACACCGCAATGATACCCACCGTACCCGCCGGCACCATCTCACTAAAAAGGAGAACGAATCCTCCTTCGGCGATCCCCGAGCCCCCCGGCGTTGGCGTGAAATAGAGCAGCATGTTTAAAAAAATCATGCGGCCCATAACCGTATACCAGTCCGTTCCCTGAACGCCCAACCCCAAAAAGAGACACGGGACCACCGCGTAAATCGCGATGAGAGACAGGCCTGATTCGGCGAAAACCAACAACATGGCTTTAGGAGATGAGCCTAAAAGTCGAATGGCGTTCCGTGTATCCCGATAGATATTGAGAAAAGTCCGACGGCGAGGCAAGGCCAGCTTCCGCGCAATCCGAACGGCCAGATGATTCAGGAGATTCGCCCGAATCGCGGCGCCTAAGGCAGCAAAGAGAAGAAATACCGTAAAGGAGATCACGCCCAAACGCGCATTAGATACCCCCGGCAGAATATGCGCGTCATGCCAGAAAATGAAAGGCAGACAAAACAGTAAAAATAAGATGGAAACAATGGTCCGCACGAAGACGAGAACCGTCGCCTTCCCCGTGGGAACGCCGGCCTTTCGCAAAAACATCAGCTGCGCCACCGCGCCACCGGTAGCTCCGGGTGTCAGGAGAGCCAAGAAGTAATTGCCGAAAACCACCTGAACCGCTTGCGAAAGCGTGATATCTTCTTTAGAAATATGCACCAAATGCATGAGACGGCTGCCATCTAAAAATAAGCCCAGGGCGACGAACCCCATGGCCATAGCCAGGGACCACGGCTGAAACAGGGTTAAATTCGTAAGCGTATGAATATCTACCGTGAAATAAATCACCCCGCCGGATATGACGAATACCAGCATCACCAGGCATATAAGCCGCTTATAGAATCTGTTCATCCGTTAACTCCTTGTACGAAATCAACTCGATGTGATGCTCTTTGATATACAGCAGAACGGCCGGGGACGTAATGGCGGTTAATTCTTCACGCCAATGGTAGTGCCAATGATAAATCGCGTCTAGTACCTTATCGTCCTGCCCCGGATGCACCATGATCTCTGACGTTCCTTCCGGAAGCGCCTGCAAAATGGCGAGAAAATGCGCCGGCAGCATGTGACCGCCGGCCAGCATTCCAAAAAAATGTGCGGGCGTCAGAATCCCTGCTGCCTGGATTTTAGGTCGGGCCCAGCGGGCGCAAAAAGTCAACCCGGCCTTGGCCAGATGCCGGAAAAACGGTGCTGCATATCCGCCGGTAAAGAAATAATCTTCTCCCGGCAAACGCATTTTTCTTAAGCCATACTTTCTCGCCAAGGAAAGAACAACGGCAATGATCTGGGGCAGAACGTGAAGATGTTGATGACTGTCAATATGAGAGAGAGATAAGCCCAATGCCTTAGCCCGAAGAATCTGTGCTTCGCACTCAGCGCTCACTTCCGAGAGAACAATTTTCCCGGCCAGAAACTTTTTAATAAAAATCATATGATTCGGCCAAAGACGGCCGTCAGCCCCTATTAAGCTGAGGATCTTGTCCGGAGACAAAACTGGACGTTCCGCCACTAAGGTCAGATGTATCCCTACACCCAAACCGGGATTCTCCCGCGCCAAAACCGCCGCTTCCTCCGCCGCGCTTCCCCCCGCCATGAAGGAAGTACTCCGCAGGCAGCCCTGTCGGTACCCCTCTATAATACCATGATTGACTCCGCTATGCAGGCCAAAATCATCGGCATTTACGATCAGTCGCTTCATTATCAGGCCGCCTTATCCGCACACTTTATATTTCCACAAACTCTTCATGGCTAGCGAAAGCATTATGATTGTGTATCGACTCAAAATTCTCACATTCCAACGCGAACCATTGCAGTCCCGGCAGACGCCGGAGGGCCAAGACTGAATCACGCAGGATGTCTTCTACGAATTTCGGATTCTCGTAGGCTCGCTCGGTGACGTATTTCTCATCCTCACGCTTTAAGAGCGGATACACCGGACAGGATCCCTGCGCTTCCAGAAGTTCCGCCAAATCTTCAATATAGATGCAGTCCTGATCCACCGCAAATCGAACCCTCGCTCGAATCAGGCTGCGCTGATTATGGGCACCGTAGGCCGCGATAGCTTTGCTGCACGGACAAAGCGACGTAACGGGGACTTCTACCCGCAGGGTAAAGGCCATGGGTTCTCCGCGCTTTTTCGTTCCCGAAAAACAACAATCCAAATCAAGGCAGGAATACTGCCGGGTAACCGGCGCTTCCCGGTCAATAAAATACTTAAACCGAATCGCTAAGTCCGCTGAAGGAGCCGACAAATGCGACATGGCCTCTTCCAAAATGACTTCCATTTCGTGTTCTGCCACGGGTTTTCGACTCCATGGATAAAGGATCTCCAAAAATCGGCTCATGTGCGTCCCCTTATAATGCTCCGGCAGGGACACGGTGAAGCGAATGCACGCCAAAACCTGCTGAAAGCCGCCGTCTTTCATTTTAATCAGCAAAGGCAAGTGTACCTCGTTAATCCCCACCTTCTGGATCGCAATGCCCCGTTGATCCGTGCTGCTCTGTATATCTTCCATGATCTCATGCCCGCCTTTCGTAGGAAATGGGATCAGGAATCCCTGCTTCTTGAAAGCCTTTCAGGCGAAGCTGGCAACTGTCACAGACGCCGCAGGCTTTTTCCCCACCTCGATAACAGCTATGGGTAAGGGCAAGTGGTGCTTGCAGGCGGCTTCCCAAGAGAACGATTTCCTTTTTGGAGAGCATCTGCAAAGGAGCTTCAATCGTAATGGATTTCCCATCCACCGCTGCCGCTTTCGTAGAAAAATCCGCCAGCGACTGAAAACGACTGATGAATTCGGGGCGGCAATCCGGATACCCCGAATAGTCCACTGCATTAACCCCAATGAACACGGAACGCGCCTCTATCACTTCGGCATAGGATAAGGCGTAGCTCAAAAAAATGAGGTTGCGAGCGGGAACATAGGTCACCGGAACCGTTTCCCGCTCCACGATCCCCGCGGGAACGTCTATGGCTGAATCCGTCAGCGCCGAGCCGCCGATAGCGTCCATGTTCGTTTTCACAATGAGATGGCGGCGAACACCATAAAACTTCGCTACCTTCTTAGCGCTCATCAGCTCGATCTTATGACGCTGATGGTAGTCAAAGCTGATGGGGAAAAGCGTCATTCCTTGACTTTTCGCCACAGCCATACACACCGTGGAATCCAGTCCGCCGGAAAGGAGCACCACGGCTTTATCCATGAAGGTCTCCCCTTCCCCGCAGCGCTTCTATCGTCTGTGCCATGTCTGGGCTGCCATAAACAGCGGAACCGGCCACCAGCACGTTAGCTCCAGCCGCTATGACATCCGCCGCCGTCTCTTCGTTGATACCGCCATCTACTTCCAAATCAATGGGCCCGCCGCATTCCTCAATCATCCGACGAAGCCGCTGAATCTTCTCTATCATGGCGGGAATAAATTTCTGTCCGCCAAACCCCGGGTTCACCGTCATGAGCAAAATCATGTCCACATCGCACAAAAGCGCTTCCGCCATCACAGCCGGAGTTCCCGGATTCAAAGCGATACCCGCCCGGCAACCGCAGGCTTTAATAATCTGAATAACCCGATGGGGATGCGGCGTCGCTTCCACATGGAAAGTGATAATGTCCGCACCCGCGTCGGCAAAGGCTTCGACCGCTTCCCCGGGGCGTTCAATCATCAGGTGGACGTCAAAAACTCTTTGCGCATGGGGACGCAGCCACTTAATCACCGGTGCACCCAAGGTAAGATTAGGAACGAATCGACCATCCATTACGTCGATATGAATATAATCGGCCCCGGCTGCTTCAGCTCGCCGAATCTCTTCTCCCAGACACGAAAAATCAGCTGACAGAATGGAGGGGGCTATCTTGATCATAGAATCACGCTCTTTCCTCAATTCTATTTATCACTTTTTCCGCCGCTGCCACTGCGGCTGGGTGGTGAATTACCGTCGGATTTCCCCTCATTTTTCCCGCCGGTCGATCCTTTCGCGGCCACTACAAAATCAACCTCCGCCCCTTCTTCCATTGATGTGCCGCCCACCGGCGTCTGGCTGATGATAGTTCCAGGCGCCTGCTTACTGGCCTGCCGGGTAACAGAACCTACCTTCAAGCGGATGGACGCAAGGCCGGTGCGTGCTGCTTCCACGGTTCCGCCGGTATAGTCGGGAACACGGACCGTCTTGATCTGTTTTCCCTTACTGATAGTCAAATCAACACTGGACCCCTTGGCGATCTTAGCTCCAGGAGCTGGTTCCTGCTCTAAGATCGTACCAGTATCGGACTCCGCCTCCTTCTCGTACACACTGCCCACTTTCAATCCCATCTTACCCAGTTTGTCCTCCGCCGCCCGCCGGGATAGCCCTTTTAAATCCGGCATCGTCAACTCTTCGCCACCGCGGCTGACGTAGATGGTGACCACACGTTCTTCCTTGACGCTGCTCCCGGCCTCCGGTGATTGAGATACCACCTGCCCCGGCGGTGTTTTCTCATCATAAATCTCCGCCACGTTGACCCTAAGTTTCCTCGCTTCTAAAAGCTGGGTCGCCAATGCCATCTGTCGGCCCACCACATCGGGAACTTCCACTTCGGTCGCACTCCAAAATTTGCCGAAAGAAAGGAATGCCCCCACCGCAAAACCCGCAAATAGGACGAAAATAATCCCCAAGATAAACTTTTTCGTTTTATAGATCGGAAGGGGTTCCCCTGCCTCTTCCCCGTTCTCCATCTCATAGTCATCCGTCTCCGCCGAATCCAGGCGCCGGGTCATTTCCTGTTCGGGGACCGGAATGGCGATCGTGCCGCCAAAGCCCAACATGCGCTCCGCCTGCACGATATCCTCAATCAGTTCAAAGCTGTCTGGGCGCTCCTCAGGATCTTTCGTCAACGCTTTAAGAACAATGGCCTCAACGATCGGGGGAATATGGCCATCGATCTGCCGAAGCGCCAAAGGTTCCTCCTGAAGATGCTTCAATGCTACGCTGACCGTAGTTTCCCCATGAAAAGGCAGACGGCCGGTAAGCATCTCATAAAGAACGATCCCTAAGGAATAAACGTCAGATTTTGGCGTGATCTTCGTCCCTTTGGCCTGTTCGGGAGAAAAGTAATGGACAGATCCCACCACATTGCCATCATAGGTCATGGTTGTCGAAGTGATCGCTCGGGCGATTCCAAAGTCAGCGACTTTCACCCGGCCATCCGAAGTCACAAGGATATTATGCGGCTTAATATCGCAATGTACCAGATGATTCGCGTGGGCGTGCGCCAAAGCACAGGCAATCTCCCGAGCAATCCGCAGGGACAGATCCACAGAAAGCGGTCCTTCACGCTGAATGAGGGTCTTCAGCGTCTCGCCTGCAATGTATTCCATGATGATGTAATGACGGTTTTTGTCTTCCCCTACATCATAGATACTGACGATATTCGGATGGGAAAGGCGAGCCGCTCCCTGTGCCTCCTGCTGAAAGCGCCGCAGAAATTCTTCATCACTGGCTAACTGCGCATGGAGAATCTTCACGGCCACAATACGATCCAAGATCCTATCGTGTGCCTTATAGACGTCGGCCATGCCGCCGCTGCCAACGTGTTCTATGATCTCATAACGTTGCCCTAAAACATCGGGTTCCATCATGTCCCCTCCTGACGTAATTGTGCCCTCTCGCCGCTGTGGAAAATCAAGCCCCATAGCAGACGACAACGACGCTGATGTTGTCCTGGCTGTCTAAAGCCAGAGCCCGTTCCACTAAAGCCGCAGCTTTATCATCGCGGCGATTTTCTGTCAAAACTTGCCGTATCTCTTCATCTGTCACGGCCGAGGTCAACCCATCACTGCACAAAATCAGGGTATCTCCATCACAAAGAGGAAAAACGCCCGTGTCCACACTTAAATCCTGCTCTGTCCCTACCGCACGGGTAATCATGTTCCGCTGCGGATGGAAGCGCGCTTCTTCGCGGGTAATAGAACCCTTCGCCACTAAATCCGCCACCAGTGAATGATCCCGCGTGATCTGCTGCAGTGCTCCCGCCCGAAAAAGATAAAGGCGGCTATCTCCCACATGCGCCCAATACGCCATGGCCGCCTCAAGGTGAAGCAAAGTGACGGTAGTTCCCATGCCATCATATTCCTGATGCGACCGTGCCATCGCTAAGATCGCCTCATTCGCCGCCATCACCGCCTGTCGAAGCTCCGCTTCGTGGAGCGGGCGCTTGGTTGTCTGGGCCTGTATGGTTTTCACCGCCAAACCGCTGGCCACTTCTCCTCCCGCGCGCCCGCCCATGCCGTCGGCCACCATATAGATCTCGGGAGGGAAAATCGCCAGACTGTCCTCGTTATTCTCGCGAACTTTGCCAATGTCTGACGCCTGATACACCTTGGTCATCCTCGTCACCTCACAAACAGCAAAATGATGCTGCCCATCTGTAGTTTGGGTTTATGATCACAAATGTGCCTGTTCTCAGCTCCTGTTGCCATGACTCCTCGCACGTTCTTAAAGTACCTCATAAAGCAGCTGTGTACTTCCCATGCGAATCTCATCGCCATCCTGCAAAACACTCTCCACGACAGGTATGCCGTTGACCAGCGTACCGTTCAAACTGCCTGCGTCGCGCAGGACATGACGATGCCGGCGATATTCAATACCGGCGTGGAGACGGGAAACGTTAACATCCGTAAGACTGAATTCGTTTTTATCCCGGCGGCCGATGTATATTGTATGTTCCCCAAAGGAAAGTGTGGCCTGTTTATCCGGCCCTTCCACCACTGTCAATGACGCCAATTCCCGCTTGGGTGGCAGGTTGAGCGGCATATCAAAGGAAGTTCGCGCCAAAACTAAGGTCCCTCCCGCTGCCTTGTCGTCTGATAAAACGGCATCTTCCGACTCAAAGCAGGAAGTGATTTTACACCGGCCCAACCGCAGCGCTTCATCTTCTGTCAAGCGAATGTGCAGCCTCTCATCCATGTAGGCATCGGTTAAAATCAACAGCTTTTCGACGTACACATGAAGATCTTCCAAAAAGCGTCTCGACGAAAGCCGGCGATAATCTTCGGGATTGAGCCGCAGCGCAAACGCATTCGGCACGAAATCGCCCCGGGGACTTTTTTTGCGACGATCCCAAAGCACCCGTTCTATTGCCTTTTCCACTTCAACCGGTTCCAACGCACTGCCAAACCGGCGGTGGAAAAAGCCTTCGATATTCTTCCCGAAAAAATCTTCCCATCCCGCAAACCCCATGCCTATTTTCTCTCCTCAACACCAAGAAAGTCCCCTGACCAGATATCTTCAAAAGTATTATACGGCGCAAAGCCTTCTTCGTCAAAGTTTTGCCGCATTCTTTTCCATATATTGGTTACGAAGCTGCCCGCAAGCCGCTTGAATATCAGTTCCCATTTCCTTTCTTACCGTAACGGCGATGTGACGGTCGATAAGAATACGGGCAAACTTGGTAATCTTTGCTTCGTCAGGACGCGCCCAATCTCGCTCCCGAACAGGATTCAGAGGGATCAGGTTCACCCCGGCCAGTTGCCCGTGCAAGAGACGGCTGAGTTCCCTTGCCTCTTCCGCCCCATCGTTGACTCCAGCGATCAGGATGTACTCGTAGGTAACCCGACGCTTCGTCCGCTCGCCATAAGCCCGCCCGGCAGCGATCACCTCACGGACAGGATAACGGTGATTAATGGGCATGAGACGCGTCCGAATCTCATCATTAGGCGCATGGAGAGAGATGGAGAGCGTCAGCGGCATCCCTTCCGTCATCAGCTGCTTGATGCCGGGCACGATCCCCGATGTGGACAGTGTCATATGACGATAGCTGAGACCGAGACAATACGGTTCATGAAGCAGCCGCAAAAAAGAAAGCACATGCTCATAATTCATCAATGGTTCCCCCGCCCCCATAAGAACGATGGTGTCCACCTTTGTTCCTTCCGCCCGCAGCTTCTCTTCAAGGAAAAGGACTTCATCCAGCAGTTCACTGCGTGTCAGATTACGAAGCGAACCGTGGAGCGTGGACGCACAAAAAGCGCAGCCCATCGCGCACCCGGCCTGCGTGGAAATGCAGATACTATTGCCATAGGATTGCCGCATCAAAACGGTCTCCACCGCGACGCCGTCAGAAAATCCTAACAGATATTTCGTGGTCATGCCGTCCGCCGAATTCCACTTCTCCAGCATACGCCCGCGATCTATGACAAAAGTGTCCGACAAAGCCCCCCGCAGGCTGCGCGGCAGCTCCGTCA
>CAJPQU010000009.1 GCA_905372875.1 uncultured Schwartzia sp.
CATGGTGGGGGTCCAGCGTTCGAGTCGCTGTTTGAGCACCAGTCATTCGAGGAGCCGCAAGGCTCCTTTTTTTCGTGGAAATGCCGGAAAAGGCTTCATTGACAATCCCCGGGAAGTCTGATAGACTGACCCCGGATGAGAGATATTATCACCCTGGCAGACGTAAGAACGCCCAGATAAAATGAAGGCTGTCAGATGATTGGTGCAGATTTTTTGGCCTGTCAAGGGCAAACCGGATCAGAGCGTTGCTCTGGGGAGGATTTGTCTCCCGACAGGGGAAAAAGAGGCGCCAGGATGGCGGCGCTGCATGTATCAGAGCTTCCGCCAAACCGGGGCGTCAGAGAAAAAGTTTGCCGCCGCCAAAAGCGCGGCCCGGCGAAAAAGGAGTGATTTTTATGTATACTTTACAAGACGACGTATTTCAGGGGCACCGCCCCCAGATTCACGAAGAGGCCTTCGTCGCCCCCATGGTCTTTCTGTCCGGCGACGTGCGGATCGCGAAACACGCCAGCATCTGGCCAGGGGTCGTGGCGCGGGGCGATGTGAATTACATTTCCGTGGGGGAATGCTCCAACGTGCAGGATCTGACGTGCCTCCACGTCGCTGACGACAATCCCTGCATCATCGGCGACTATGTGACCATCGGCCACGCAGCCGTCGTTCACGGCTGCGAGATTGAGGATCACGTCCTCATCGGCATGAACGCCACGGTTCTCACGGGGGCGAAGGTCGGACGCGGCTCCATCATCGCCGCCGGAGCCCTGGTGACAGAAAACATGGTGGTGCCCCCCAATTCCTTAGTGGTGGGCGTTCCCGGCAAGGTCGTCCGCACCAAGGACGTCATGAAGAACATCCACGCCCAGGCCATCAAGTATAAATGCGAATGGGCCATCGGCTACGGCGTGAAGCCGGATATTGAAGGCGAAATCTACCACGGGGAAAAGATTATCTGAGTAAACGGAGAAAAAGGGCTGTGCGGCGTGAAATATCCGCCGACAGCCCTTTTTTATTTTCTTTCATTCGCCGCGCCGACCGTGGTAAAGGCACCAAGGTTCTTCGGCCATGTAATCGCCGCCGTGATAATAGGCAGCCCGGGCACGGCAGCCGCCGCAGGCTCTTTTGTAATCGCAGGCTCCGCAGCCCCCGCCGTAATCAAGCGTCCGCAGGCGCTGGAACACTTCGCTGCCCTGCCAGATTTCATCAAAGGGCGTCTCCCGCACGTCCCCCACCTCTTCGGTGAGGTAGGCGCAGGGCTGCACTTTTCCCCGGGGGTTGATGATACAGTAGGCCAGCCCCGCCAAACAGCCCCGGCGAAAGCGGGTCTTCACCCCCATGAGAGAGGCAATGCGGAGAAATTGCGGCGCGCAGGTGGGCTTTAGCTCAATGTCCACGGACTTTTGCTTCTCCATGATCCGGGTCAGCACCCTCTCATAGGCCTCGGCCCGCAAGGATTCCTCCTCAATGGTCTTCGCCCGTCCGGTCGGCACTAAAAAGAAAAAATGATGAGCCACCGCCCCTTTTTCCACCGCAAAATCAGTCATCGCCTCAATCTCGTCGGCGTTCCAATCCATCACCGTGGTATGCACCTGAAAGGCCAATCCGGCCGCCCGGCAGTTTTCCATGCCTCGCACCGCAGCCTCCCACGCCCCTTTCGCCCCCCGCAGGCGATCGTGTTTCGCCGGATCGAGGGAGTCAAGGGAAATGCCCATGCCCATGGTTCCCGCCGCTTTGAGATCACGCGCCCAAGCCGGAGTGATGAGGGTGCCATTGGTGCCGAAGACGGGCCGCAGCCCTTCTTTGGCCGCGAACTCCACCAACTCTAAAATATCCGGCCGCATGAGAGGTTCACCGCCGGAAAAAATCATGATCTTAAAACCCACCCGAGCAATCTCCGTCAGCATCTTCTTCGCTTCCACCGTGGACAGCTCATCCTCGGCTTTCGCCCCCGCGTCCCGGTAACAATGGGCGCAGGTCAGATTGCAGGCGTTGGTGGTGTTCCAGGAAATGATCATCGTCCGTCCCCCGCGAGGCCGATCTCTTCATCCGTCAGGTAGCAGGCGGGATCGGAAGCCCAGAAATCCCCGGTACGCGCCTCGGCTCGAGTGCGGAAATTCCCGTTGCACACGGAGAGGAAGCGGCAATCGGCACATCGGCCCCGGAGCAGCGGCTTACGATCCTTCAGCCCCGCCAAAATAGGGTGCTTTGCCTCCCGCCAGATCTCGCTGAACTTTCGCTCCCGCACGTTGCCGAAGGTATGGTGCTGGGTGAATTGGTCAGGGTGGACGTTCCCCTCCGGATCCACTTCCCCAAAGGCGATGCCGGAGCGGTTGCCCCCGTTCATGGACAGAAATTCCCAGATGCTGTGAGCCAATTTCTCGTTGCCCTCGGCCTTCGCCGTAAGGTAAAGGTAGACCCCGTCGCAGTGGTTGTCCACCGTGAGGATCTCCTTCTTTAGACCCCGGGCCGCGAAATCCCGGGTCCGGCGCAGGATGGTGCCCAACGCGGCCCGGGATTCTTCCGGCGTCACATCCTCTTCGGCCATGGCCTCGCCCCGACCGGAATAGACCAAATGGTAAAAGCAGGCCCGGTCGATGTGCTCCGCCTCTATGAAATCAAAAATGGGATCGAGCTCCCGCACGTTGTGGGCATTGATGGTAAAGCGAAGCCCTACCCGCTGGCCCACAGCCACGCAGTTTTGGATACCCTGCATAGCGGCGGCGTAAGCGCCCTTCTGCCCGCGGAAGGCATCATTCACATCTTCCAACCCGTCCAAAGAAATGCCCACGTAAGTCACGCCGACCTCTTTGATCTTTTTCGCCGCCTCCAGCGTAATCAGCGTACCGTTAGTGGACAGGGTAGGGCGCACGCCCCGGTCCCGCGCGTAAGCCGCCAGCTCGAAGAAGTCCGGCCGCACCAAAGGTTCGCCGCCGGAAAAGAGCAGCGCCGGAGAGCGAAACTCGGCCAAATCATCGATGAAGGCCTTCGCCTCCGCCGTAGTCAGCTCGCCGGCATGAGCCGCGCCGTCAGCGTCCATATAGCAGTGACGACAGCGAAGGTTGCAGGTGCGGGTCATATTCCACACCACGACGGGCCCTCGCCCCGCTGCAGTCCCGTGCTTCATGCGGGCCGCGCCCGGCCGGTAGCGCAGCTCGTCGCCGCTGTAATCGTCGCCTACGATAAGCTTCGTGACACTAATCATCCCTGCCCCATCCCCCCGGGTATGTAATTTCCCTTAGTTTTCTCCCAAGCGCGGGCGCAGGCCGTTCAAGAGCAGCTCAATCTTCAGCCGCACGTTGTCCATGAAGGAATAAGGCAGCGAGCTGAAGGAAGCCGCCTGGAAGATGGAATGGAACATCTCCGTCACCAGTTCCGCTGAAATCTCGGCGCGAAATTCTCCGCGTGCCTGCCCGTATTTTACCAACTCCACAAATACCGACTTGAAGGCCGGAGCCATCTTTGGCCGGGGCATCATTTTTTTCATCGGGGATGCTGTCCGGTCCGCCACGCTCAAAAAGAGCGGCAGAACGAAGCGGTTCGCGTCCAACTTCTCCGCTGTCTTCAGCATGACAGCAGACAAGGTATCGGCGGCCGACCGCTTCTTTTCCATCATATCTCGGGACGTCTCCCGGGCTTCCTCCACGATCTGCTCCAACAGACACAGAAGCAGCGCTTCCTTGGACTCAAAATAGTTGTAGAACGTGCCGATGCCTAATTTGGCCGTTCCCATGATGTCAGCGATGGACGTTTCACGCACACCCTTGGCCATAAATTGACTTACAGCTGCTGCCAGGATGGTCTGTTTTGATTGCAGCTTCTTTCTCTCGCGTCGTCCCATGATTTCCACCATGTGTTTCCCTCCTCTTTCTTCGTTGCTCATACATGATATTTTGGCTGAAACAGCCTCTTTTATTATACCGAAAATCTTTTCAAATTAAAAGAGTTATTGAAGAATTTTATTGTAAATCTCACCCATCTTATACCCAACCCCCTATAGGAAGAGCTTCGTCGGCAATAAAAATTTTTCGCCCCCCGGCTCTTGCCCCTTCGGGCCGCAAAAACGGCCCCCTCCGCCAAAGAAGGGGCCGCCCGGGCTGCGCCTTACCAGTGATACTTTTCCCCGCGGTTGATCTTGAAGGCGCGGTAAATCTGTTCCATGAGCAGGAGGCGCACCATCTGATGAGTGAAGGTCATCCGGGAAAAGGACAGCCGCTCCGCCGCGGCTTCTCTCACTTCTTCGGAAAGGCCAAAGGGGCCGCCGATAAGAAAGGTGAGGTCGCTTTTCCCCTCCAAGGTCAAGGACGCCAGGCACGCCGCTAATTCTTCTGAGGAGCGTGCCGTGCCGAACACATCTAAGACAAAGAGGTAACTTCCCTCGGGCACGCGCTGTAAGAGGCGGCGGCCTTCCCGGATCAGGGTCTGCTCCTTTTCTGCCGGAGAAAGACCGTCGCCGACGCGTTCCTCGCTGATTTCGACAATTTCTACGCGGGCCAGCGGGGTGAGGCGTTTTCGAAATTCGCCGATGCCCTGCGCCAGATACGGTTCCTTGATTTTTCCGGCAGCGACAACGGTGATCTTCATCACGATTCGGGGATAGCTTCCAGTGTCACTGGCAACGTCAGGGTTTCCCCGTCACGCCGGATCTTCACCTGCACCTCTTCTCCCACCTGGTGGGCGGCAATGGCAGCCCGAAGATCGCCGACGGTATTCGTCTTCTCATCGTTGATCTCCAAAATGATGTCGCCCCGCTGAATCCCTGCTTTGTCCGCCGGGCCGCTCAAGGTGAGATTCTGTACGTAGACGCCCGCATCCACATTGAGCTGATAGCCGGCCCGGGCCGCCGTCTCCTTGTCAAAGACCCCGACCCCCATGTAGGGACGGATGACCCGCCCGGTGGCCATGAGCTGATCCACAATCTCCCGCACCGTATTGATGGGGATGGCGAAGCACATGCCCTCTACGTCTTCCCGAGCGATCTTGATGCTGTTGATGCCGATGACGAGGCCGTCGGCGTTCACCAGCGCGCCGCCGGAGTTACCGGGATTGATGGCAGCATCTGTCTGAAGGAGTTTCACCCGGCGCTCCTGAATATCCAGGGTACGGTTCAGGGCGCTGATGACCCCGACGGTAACGCTTCCCTGAAATTCCTGCCCCATGGGATTCCCGATGGCAATGGCGGGCTCTCCCACCACGATGTCATCCGAATCGCCGAACTGAGCGGCGGGAAGATCGTCGGCATCCACTTTGATCACCGCAATGTCCGTGGGCGCGTCCACGCCCACCACTTTCCCCTTTAAGGTGCGGCCGTCAGCCAGAGATACCAAGATCTCCCGCGCGCCGTCAATGACGTGATTATTCGTCACAATGTACCCGTCTTTACGGAAAATGACCCCGGAACCAAAGCCTTCCTGCTGGATAGGGTTATTGAACCAATCCCGCACCAGCGTCTTGTTGGTGATGCCTACCACCGCCGGCCCCACAGCTTCCGCCGCCCGAACGACAGGCGTATTGCGGGCCGCCGAAAGGTTCCGGGAAACGGCCGTAGAGGCCACGGGAATGCTGCTTCCCCCAGCATCGTTCGCCGTATTGGCCCGACTGTCCGTACAGCCTGAGAGGAGAACCGCTCCCACCGCGAAGGCCGCCGTCAGCGCTCCCATTTTTTTCTTCCAGTTATGATAAAACCATCCCATCTGTATGCCCTCCTTTATCCTTGCGAAGATAAGGCCTATCCGCCCCCTTCGCGCTGTCATCCTGTATGTTTCTCAGCCGCTCTCGCCGAAACTCACCGGCTCTCGTTGTCGGGCCAAGGCAATGGTCAGACCGGAGAGCGGCACTCCCTGCCGCCCGAGGATATCCCGCACCGTTTCTTCGGCTAATTCCGGCCGATTATTCTCCTCACTCAGATGGGCGAGAAAAACCTGCGCTGGGCGCCGCTTCATCCGCGCCAAAGCCCACGCAGCATCAAGGTTTGAGAGATGCCCTCGGCTGCTCAAAATGCGCTGCTTGAGAGGCCAGGGATAGCCGCCCTGCTTTAAGGTAGCCGTGTCGTGGTTCGCCTCTAAGATGAGAACGTCCGCGTCCTCGATGGCGTCCTGCACCGCGCCGGTAACGAAGCCTAAATCTGTGGCCACGGTACAGGTTCGGCTGCCCCGCACTCGATACCCCACTGGCTCCGCCGCGTCATGGGAGAGGGGAAACGGCTCCACCTTCACCCCACCGATGGCCATATTGCCCCGAAAGGGATGCAGGCACTGGGGAGGCAGGAGATCGCGCCCGGGCAGCGCCGCGATGGTTCCGGGGCGGCTGTACACGGGAAGAGGCACTTCCCGCAGCAGGGCGGCCAGCCCCGCCACATGATCCCGATGCTCGTGGGTAAGAAACACCCCGTCCAACGCCTCCAGGGTCATTCCCAGCGCCGCCAGGCCCTGTTTAAGGCGCCGCAGACCGATGCCCACATCCAACAGGAGGCGCGTCCCATCCATTTCCATAAAAATGGCGTTGCCCTTGCTGCCGCTGGCCAAAATCGAAAGCCGCATCTTTCTCCGATCCCTCCCCGAAAAGCGCCGTTTCCTTCGGAAATCACTGATAAAATGAAAGCCGTCAGATTGGCGCAGGATTTTTGTCCTGCCGAGAAAACAAACCGAACGCAGAGCATGGCTCTGGGAAAAATTTGTGACGTCGGCCGGGCGAAACGGGTGTGCCAAGATCATGGGCTGAATTTATCAGTGACTCCTTAATACAGCAGGCGGCTTTTCCACAAGTGGATTGTAGGAAAGCCGCCTGTAAATTTTCTGTAAATCCGCTGCGTACTAAAAAGCGGCCGCACCGCGGCGGCGGCTCCCCCACCCAGTACCCACGAAGCGCCCCAACGCCCGGATGCGTTTTTCCATATCCGCCCGGTATTTTTCCGGCGCGTCCGCCACCTCAGCCTTGCCCGGATAGAGGGCATACAGGCGCCGGGCTTCTCCTTCCGTGAGATTCGGCATGACAACATTGGCCCCGGAGCAAAGGATCGTCTCCCGCGCCCCCGGCATAAGGGTTTCCATCGCCGTAGTGGCAGGGATATTCGCCTCCGGCAAAAGGAGCCGCACCGCCGCCACCAACCGGCGCACCAGCCCCATATCCCCCGGCCGCGCCGCGGCGAGCGGCGTATCGGCGTTGGGGATCAAGGGGCCGATTCCCACCATATCGGCGTCGATGGCCTGAAAAAAAAGCACATCCCGGGCCAAAGAGGCCACACTCTGCCCCGGCAGCCCTACCAGACAGCCAGTTCCCACCTCGTAGTCCAGCCGCCGAAGGTCCGCCAGGCAGCGGCGCCGCTCCTTGGCCGTCATGCCGGGGTCGAGAGCTTCATAAAGGGCACGGTCCGTGGTTTCAATCCGCAGCAAAAAGCGATCCGCTCCTGCCTCTTTGAGGGCCTGATACACCGCGAAGGGGCGCTCGCCGATGGAGAGGGTAATCGCTACGCCCAGCGCTTTGATTTCTCTCAGGAGCGGAACGAGACGCGCCGGGGTGAACCACGGATCTTCCCCCGACTGAAGCACCAGCGTACGATACCCGAAGGCGTGCCCTTTTTTGGCCAGCGCCAAAATGGCCTTCGGCGTCAACCGGTAACGCCCCGCCTTCTCATTATCCCGCCGCAGGCCACAGTAAAAACAGTTGCGGCGACAGTAGCTGGAGAACTCAATGAGCCCTCGCAGATGAACGGCATCTCCCACGGTACGGGCCCGCACCCGATCCGCTGCCGCCGCCAAAGCTTCCTCCGCCTCCGGCGCGTCCAAGAGCGCCGTCAGTTCCATCTCTGTCAGGCGGTGCGTTCTCTCTCCCTGCGCAATCAAAGCCGCCAGATGAGCAGCCTTCACGCGCCCGCCCTCCGCTCTTTCACGGCTAAATCGCAGGCCGCTTGATTGCCGCCGGATCGCTTCGCGAGATAAAGCGCCTCGTCGCTTCGCTCCACCAGCTCATCAATGCCATCGGCAAGGTTTCTCCGCTCCTCGGCGATGCCGATACTGACGGTCACATAATCACAGCGCCGCGCCTCGGTATGGGGAATATGAAGCGCCACCAGCCGCTTTCGAACCTCGTTCGCCACGGTCGATCCCTCCGTCATTCCCAGATTTTCCAAAGCGATCAAAAACTCCTCCCCACCGTAGCGCATCACTTTCCCGCCATAAGGCGCCGCGCAGTCGGCGAGGGTCTGTGCCACCGCCCGCAGACACTCGTCGCCGCGCTGATGACCGTAAGTATCGTTATACCGCTTGAAATCATCAATATCTGTCATCAGGACGGTCAGACGGGAGAGATCCTTTCGCTCGCCCTGCCGCAGACGGCGAAGGTAGGTCAGATAATACTTCTTATTGTAGACGCGGGTCAGGGGATCGATGTCCGCATCCCGTTTCAACTCAGCCTGTTTTTCGTTGAGAGCGGCCAACTCCTTATCCTGGAACGACTGGAAAAATGACTTCACGAGGCGTTCGTAGCGGGCTGCCATATTTTCCACCCGTATGGCGTCCATGGCCTCGTCTTCCCGCCGGCAGTATTCATAAGCGCGCCGGTACTCCCCCAAGGTCTGATAAAGCCGCCCCAGCCGGGCGAATATCCGCTGCTGGGCTTGGAGTACGTAGCTTCCTGCCGCCACCTTTTCCGCTTTCAAATAATAGCTCTCCGCCGCGGCATAATCGCTCATTTTATATTTCAGATCGCCGAACTGTCGGTACAGGCAATAATCGAAAAGCTCCACGTAAAAACGGCGGCCGTAGCGAAGATAGACCGCCTCCGAAGCCTTAAGGAGACGCTCCGCTTCCTCCAAGTGAACGTCCCGCAGAATATAAAGACGCGAGCGGAGGCGATCGGCCACCGCCCCCACCTGGTCGCGCATATTGACCGCCATTTTGTCCCGCAGCGCTTCTAACTCCTCGATGCCTTTTTCTGCCTTATCCAAATCGCCGCGCTGAAACTCACTGCCAATAAGATTTAAGAGGATGCGCCCCCGAAGCCGGGGCGTGATTTCCGCATAATGCGGATCAGTCTGTATCTGGCGGTAGATAAAACGCATCTCCGTAAAATGCCCGATCTGTAGATAGCCGTCGGCCAGGACGTGGAGCGCCATGGCCTCCGTCTCCCAGAGCTTATACTGACGGGCGGATTCTTCGGCCATGGTGAGGTACTCGCTGCCTCGGATGAAGTCGTTGAAAATGACCTTATAGATGTAGCCGATATGAAGATACACCCGGGGCAGCAGATGGGAATCCGCTTTCTCGGCGTAGCGGGCGGCCTTTTGGAGGTAGTCCATCGTCTCCTCCGTATCCGGATCGTAGCGCCGATAGTAGAGCATGTCGATGTAGTGGGTCGCCAGTGCGTCATAGAGATGAAGATGCGACAGCGACCGCCGGGCCCGGCCGAAAAACAGCCCTTCTTTATCCTCGTCCTTGTGAACGTACCAATAGATAGCCAAATGGGACTGGATTTTAGCCAGATAAGCGGTGAGTCCCGCCTCCTCCGCGTAGTGCAAAGCCTTTTGCCAATGAGGATATGCTTCCTCTAACTGATCGCTCTTAAAGTATCCCTCGGCATAGACATAGTGCAGCATCGCCTGCTCCACATCGCTCGCCGCTATCCCCATGGCCTGCCGCAGTATCTTCTGATACCGCTCGATGCGCGTAAAGCTCAGGCAGAACTCATACGTCGTTTCGTAGTAAGCGAGGATCTCCTCGATCTGGGCGATGTTCATGATTCCACCTCAAGTCCCGGGCTGTAGAGGACGCATCGGTTCCGCCCTCCCGCTTTCGCCTCGTAAAGCGCTTGGTCGGCCTCGTTGATGAGCTTCTCCACATCGGCGCGGTCAATGCAGACTTTAGCTGAAATACCCGCGCTCAGCGTCACCACAGCGGCAGCCGAAGAGAACTGATGAGGGATACGCTGCGCTTCCAAATCGCGGCGCACGGCCTCCGCCACCTCCAGCGCTTCCTTGGCGGAAGCCTCCCGAAGAAGGAGGAATTCCTCACCGCCATAGCGTATCGGCGTCCAGCCGTTCATCCGCTGTTCCCAAAGGAGACGCCCCGCCTCGCTCAGGATGGTATCCCCTTGGATATGTCCGTAGTTGTCATTATACTTCTTAAAAAAATCGACGTCCATCATGACCGCTGCCAAATTCTGAGCCGCATGGGCCTCTTCAGACCCATAGCGATCCAAAAACTTCGTCAGGTACTGCCGATTGTAGAGACGCGTCAAAGGATCCGTCTGGCTTGCCTCCTCCAGCCGCCGGTTCTCGGTGCGGAGTTTTTCCATGAGACGCTGCTTTTGCTCCAAGCCGTAGACGGCAATCAGGCACTCGGAATAAGCGTAGTCCTGGGCCTTGGACAGTTCTTCCCGCAGACGGACATAGCGGTTATGCTCCTCCACCGCCCGCCGATAATCTTCCTGCCGAACCGCGATACCCATAGCCATCTGGCAGACATGGAGCCGCAGAAACTCAAAATTGGTCCCGATCGTAAGCTTTTCGATCCACGGCAGACAATCGAGAGCCGCTGCGTAATTTCCCGTCCGAAAATGGTAGTGCTCCCGCACTTCCCAAACGATGAGCGCCGTAGGTAAGAAGCCCAGCCGGGGAAAGCTCGAGGGATATTCTTTCTCCAATACCTTAAGCTTCGCGAGGGTCTCCGGTGTGATATTTTGCGCTCGAATCTCTTTAAGCAACGCCTCCACCCGGAGGAGAGCCGTAAGCTCCGGGCCGCCTTCCCTTTCCGCTTCGGGACGATCCAGCATCGCCCGAAGAAGCGGCTGCGTACCCTCCTGCCACGCCGGAATCTTCCCTTCCAGGAGGTTCACCACCGCCATGGCAGCCAGCTGTATCGCTTCTGCCCAGGCCATTTGGAAGTCCGGCTTTTTCCTGATATCTGCCACGATATGCCCCAAGAGGTCATTGGCATAGTGCCAATCTCCCACGGCAGCGTAGACTTCAATCAATTCCCGGGCCGCCGCACGGTAGCGGGCAGAAGTGGTATCCTGTGGCAGGCGCTGCAGTTCCGCTTGCAGGGTATGTCCCTTCATGAAGAGATCATAATATTTTCGCTGTAGATCGTCCACTTGTGTCACGCTCCCGCGAATCAATAAGTCAATTATGGTTGAGGAGAGAAAATATACTCCACCACAGCCTCCATGGGAGAACCGGCTGCATAGGGCGTCACCGCCGTAGGTCTGGTATTGCCGCTGACGCGCTCCTTCGTGGCGTATACCGCCATGACAGAATCCAATATCTGATACGTCCGCTTTTTGCGGTCAAAATGAATGTGGTAAAGGTACAGCCGATCCTTATCGGCACAGACGATCTCCACCCGCGCCGTCACTTCGTGATCGTTTTTGAAATCCGGCGACTTCATGTCCACATAGTAACCTGTGTCGCCCCGAGCGTCTACGAACTCCATTTCCATGTCCGCCATATCCACAGGCGCTGCCAGTACCGCCGCGCTCCAGAGGAGCAATAGTCCCACCGAAAGTGCCGCCTGACGCATAATTCTCATCATTTCATTCCCGCCTCTTGCTGTTTTTCTCCCGGGCCTCCCCGCCTGAGAAAGGATTGTTTTGATCGTTCATATTATACCATAATCATTAACCACAGGTTTCGTCTTGCTGCACCTTGATTAAATGTCAGGTACATATTCTCACTAAGTTTGCACTTGAGCGCTCCCTCAGTATTCATATTATACCATGAAATACGCACCCTGACACTTCTCGGCAATCTTTATCTGCCCCGCTCAGCGGCAGCGATGCGCCACGCCCCGCGGGACGAAGCCTACCGGCGGGATAAAGGTCTCAGTGAAGAGCTGAACGGCGTAGCTGTCCGTGAGTCCTGCCACGTAGTCCACCACCACCTGCTGCTGTCCCCAGCGTTCTTCTCGGGCGATAAATTCGGCCGGCAGTTGATCAAAATGGGTGCGGAAATGGTGAAAAAGCTGTTCGAGGACGAACACCGCCTGAGCGCGTTCCCGGGCCAACGCTTTGGAGTGATAGATATGGACGAACATAAAGGTGCGGAAACTGTCCATAGCTTCCTGAATCTCCGGCGTCAGGCGAATATCGCGCTGCCCGTTTGGGCCGGGACGATCCGACTGCGCGATGACATCCGATACCAGCGCTGTGATCATGTCCGAGTGAACGACGCCAATGCGCTCTTTTACATCTGCGGGCAGGTCCTCCGGCCGCAGAAGACCCGCCCGCAGGCTGTCGTCATAATCGTGGCAGAGATACGCGATGCGGTCTGCCACATGGACGACGCGCCCTTCGAGGGTATAGGCGCGGCGATCCCCCGAATGGTTCACAATGCCGTCGCGCACCTCGTCGGTGAGATTCAGCCCCGCCCCTTCGCGCTCTAAAAAATCCACCACGCGCAGGCTCTGCTCGTTATGTTCAAAGTGCCCGGTAAGCTTCGCCATCGCCGCTTCCCCCGAGTGTCCGAAAGGCGTATGCCCCACGTCGTGACCGAGGGCGATGGCTTCCGTCAGATCCTCATTGAGACGAAGCCCCCGGGCAATCGTCCGAGCGATCTGCGAGACTTCCAAACTGTGGGTCATACGCGTCCGATAGTGATCGCCGGACATGATGTAGACCTGCGTCTTATGCTTCATGCGGCGAAACGCCTTAGAATGCAGGATGCGGTCCCGATCGCGCTGATAAGCGGTGCGAAAGGGGCAGAGATCCAGCATTCCCTGCCGTTTCGCTTCCCGGCTCTTCGCCGCGTCCGGCGCTAATATCTCGTACTCCAACGCTTCCGTCCGTTCCCTGATCTCTGCCACGCGTATCCGCTCCTTTCCCCAATGGGTACAAGCCCCTGCTTTCCCCGGAGGCAATTCTTCTACAGGTTCAAGCTCTTCCCTTCCTACACTTCGCCGCTCCGTGCCGATGCGGCGAAGCCATAACATAAAATCCCGCGGAGCGCACACGCCCCTGCGGGATTTTCGCCGCGCCTCGACCCAAAGCGCCCTATTCTTCTTCCTCTTCCTCGTCGTCCAAAATCCGTTCGTAAGCTCGGCAAACCGCTTCAAACTCCTCGTCAGAAGGCTCCACATAGGTCTCCTCGCCGTTCTCGTCTAAAACGATCTTGGCAAAGAACGCCTCGTCCTCTCTCTCTTCCGCTGCGTCGTCGTCCGCTTCCGCCGCCTCTTCGTCAGAAAGCGCCGGCACCAGGAGGGCGAAATTGTCCTCCCCCACGGGGATGATCATCTCCTCACAGTAATAGGACTCGTTGCCGTCCTCATCCGTCATGACGATGATCACTTCATCCGTTTCGTCATCCATCATTTCCTTTTCTTCATCGGACATTCCCGTCACCCCTTTTCCCATAGTGAAACAAAGCCCTTAACTAATTTATTGTATCCTACCCTTCCGCCGCTTGTCAACCGCTTCGCTGACGATCCAGATAGCCCTGCAGGATAAAGACCGCCGCCATCTTATCGATAACCTTTTTGCGCTTTTTCCGGCTCACGTCCGCCGCGATGAGAGATCGCGACGCCGCCACGGTAGAAAGGCGTTCGTCCCAAAAGACCACTTCCGCCTCGGAGCGCGCCGCCTGAATCGCGGCGGCGAAATCGCGCACAATAACGCAGCGGGCCCCCTCGGAACCGTCCATATTCTTTGGCCAGCCCACCACTAAGCGTGAAGCGCCGTACTCGTCCATAATGGCCCCGAGACGGGCCAAATCCTTTTTCAGGGTCGTCCGCCGAATGGTTTCCACTCCTTGCGCCGTCAAAGAAAGGGCATCGCTGACCGCCACGCCCACCGTCCGGTCCCCCACGTCGAGGCCCAGCCACCGCCCGTCGGTCATGCGTCTTTCACATGCGCCAGATACGCGCGTACCAGCTCTTCCAGCACCTCATCCCGCTCCAATTTGCGAATCTTATTGCGGGCGTCATTGTGGCTGGTCACATAGGCCGGATCCCCCGACAGAAGATACCCCACCAGTTGGTTGATGGGGTTGTATCCCTTTTCCGCCATGGCGCGGCAAACGTCGCGGATAACTTCCCGCGCTTTATTTTCCTCGCCGCCTTTACGAAACATCATTGTTTCCTGATCCATCACCACGCCTCCTTTATGCGCCTGTGCGCCGTAAACAGCACTTTGTTTTTCAAATCATCTCATGGTCAATCATGTACTCGGCAATCTGGAGCGCGTTCAAGGCCGCTCCCTTGCGAATCTGATCGCCGCACACCCAGAAGTTCAGCCCGTGAGGGACGGTATCATCTTTGCGCAGCCGTCCCACTTCCACCGCATCCTTCCCCGACGTGAAGAGCGGCATGGGATATTCCATCGCCGCCGGATCGTCCCGCAGGAGAAGCCCGGGAAACGCCGCGATGGCCTTTTTTGCCGCTGCAGGAGAGACCTCATGGAGAAACTCTACATTCACCGACTCGGCATGGCTTCGGTAGACCGGCACCCGCACCGTCGTGGCCGTGATAGCCATATCCGGATCGTTCATGATCTTCTTCGTTTCCTCGATCATCTTCATCTCTTCTTTTGTGTAATCGTTCTCTTTGAACACATCGATCTGAGGAATGAGATTAAAGGCTATCTGATAATGCTTGGGAAGGCTCGCCCCCGGTAAAATCTCCGCCGTCACCGGACGCCTCGCCACGATATCCGCCACCTGCCGTTCTAATTCCGCCATGGCCTCCTTGCCGCCGCCGGAAACCGCCTGATAGGTGGAAACCACCACCCGCTTGATCTTTGCGATATCGTAAAGGGGCTTCAGGGCCAGTACCATGATGATAGTGGAACAGTTGGGATTGGCGATGATCCCCTGATGGGAAGCGATGGCTTCGGGATTCACCTCCGGCACCACCAGAGGGACCTTCGGATCCATACGGAAGGTGCTGGAATTGTCGATGACCACCGCCCCGGCGCGGACGGCCAAAGGCGCGAAGGTCTCGCTGATGGAGCCGCCGGCGAAGAGGGCGATCTGTACCCCGGCGAAGGATTCCGCCGTGGCCTCTTCCACCACATATTCCCGGCCCTTCACCCGCAGCTTTGTCCCCGCCGATCGCTTGGACGCCAAGAGCTTGAGCTTTCCAAAGGGAAAATCCCGCTCTTCCATGAGCTTCAAAAACTCCTCGCCCACCGCGCCCGTCGCGCCCAAAAGAGCCACCGTATAATTTTTCATCTTGATCCGTCCTTTCGCCTGTCCTTATCGTCCGTCTGCCGTCAGAGCAGTTTATCCAGCCCCACCGTCAGCCCTTGAAGGGCTCGCACCTTTTTGCAGGCCAGGACGACCCCCGGCATGAAGGACGTGCGGTCGATGGAATCGTGGCGGATGGTCAACGTCTGCCCCAACCCGCCGAAAATGACTTCCTGATGAGCGACATAGCCCGGCAGCCGGACGCTGTGGATACGGATGCCGTCAATCTCCGCCCCCCGCGCCCCGGGGAGCTTCTCTGTTTCCTCTGGATGCCCTTGGGCGTGGCTGGGACGCACAGCGCGGATCCATTCGGCCGTCTGGATGGCCGTACCGGAGGGAGCGTCCAATTTCTGATCGTGATGAAGCTCGATGATCTCCACGTCCGGCAGATATTTCGCCGCCTGCTGCGCCATCTCCATCATCAGCACCGCCCCGATGGCAAAATTTGGGGCGATAAAGGCCGGCGTCCCCATCTCCTCGCTGCATTTCTTCAGCGCCGCCTTCTGATCATCAGAAAGGCCCGTCGTGCCGATGACCGAAGCCACGCCCTTTTGAAGCGCCGTCAAAGCGTTCTCAAAGACCGCGTCGGGCCGGGTAAAGTCCACCATGACGTCAGGCTTTCCGGCTTCAATGGCCGCTTCCAGTCCCACGGTCACCGTAACGCCGCAGGGGGAAAGCCCCGCCAGCGTTCCCGCGTCCATGCCGCCTTTCAGATCCACCGCCGCCGCTAATGTCAGCGCTTCATCCTCCAGTACCGCCTTCACCACCGCCTGCCCCATTCGACCGCAGGCCCCGTTCACCAGTACCCGTACCATATCGTTCCCTCCGTCTCCCGTCAACACACCCGTTGTTTATACTGTATGATTACTAAGTCCGCGCCTCGCTCCTGGATGCTCCCAGCCTTCAAATGACTTGACAGGCTCCCTTGTCATTCACTTCTCCTCGGGCGGCGGCAGTACGTCCCGCGCGGCTTTTTTCCGCTGATAGAACCACAGCGCGCCGTAGACCGCCGTCGCCGCGATGACGACGAAAGTAAGGCGCGTCATGTGCTGCTCCAAGCTGACCACGTCGTGCCCAATGATGACCTCGAGGGACGTGGAGGGGAATTTCCCGATAAGGTTGGCCAGGGCATAGTCCCGAACGCTGATCCGGCTCACTGCGCCCAGCGCGGTGAGTATCCCCGACGGAAAATACGGGATCGTCCGGGCGACAAGCATGAGCTTAAATCCCTGCGCCCCGCTGAATTCGTCTAACTTTGTGAGATAGGGGCTCTTTTGGATCAGCCTCTCCGCCGACGCCCGCAGCACCGTCCGCATGAGGAGAAAACTCAAAATGACGCCCACCGTTTCCGCCAGCCAAGAGATCAGGATGCCGGGAACGATGCCGAAGAGAACGCCGTTGGCCGTGGAAACGAAGATGGAAGGCAGAAAGCCCAAGGCATTGATGAGAACGTCAATGAGAAAGCTGACCACCACGGCCCAGACGCCGAAGGATTGGATGTAGGCGATGGTGTCCTCCAAGCTGCCACAGGCCAGGACATAGCACAGGCGATGGAAAAAGCCGGGACACAGCCAAGCGATCGCCCCCGCGATAAAGAGGAGCAGGAGACCGGCGACAAGGCGCACCGTCCCCTCCGATTTCCAATTCATCTGTTTTCTGCCTCCCGCTCCGCCAAGATTGAGCCTTTTTCCCTTGGAAGAGAGCCTACCATTCCATTATGAAAAGAACGGGAAAGTTCGTCAGAAGACGACTTCCCCCGTTTCCTTCAGGGATCGAAAGCAGCCGTCCCCTAAGATGATGTGATCCAAGACGGGGATTTCCATGAGTTTCCCCACTTTGACGAGCCGCCGGGTGAGAGCGGCATCCTCGGCACTGGGGGTGGGATCGCCGCTGGGATGGTTGTGAATCAAAATCAGAAAGGCCGCCGACTGACGAATGGCCGCCCGAAAGACTTCCCGGGGGTGGACGACGGAAGCGGTGAGACTGCCGACGGAGATGACGGGCATGGCGATGACATGATTGCGAACGTCTAACAGCATGACGGCGAAGTGTTCCTTCAATTCGAAGCGAAACACTGGCATGGCGTAGGCCGCCGCGTCCTCCGGGCCGCCGATGACTGTCTGCTTGGCGGCGGCCCGGCTGGCGATGCGGCGGCCCAATTCCACCGCCGCTAAAATGGTAGCCGCTTTCGCCGGGCCGATGCCGCCGATGTCCGCCATCTCCCGAGGGGCCATGTGAACGATCGCCGTCAGCCCCTTGTCCCGATATTTCGCCAACACCGCCTCTGCGATGTCCAGCACCGACCGCGCCGTCGTCCCCGTCCGTAAGAGGACGGCCAAAAGTTCCGCGTCGCTGAGGACTGCCGCCCCATGGGTCAGCAGCTTTTCCCGGGGGCGATCCTCCTGTGGCAGATCACGCACCATCATGGTCATAAAGATCGATCCCCGCCCTTTCCGCCAGCACCGCCGTAAGATGTAAAGGGAGCCCCACCACGTTGGAAAAGGAGCCTTCGATGCGGGTGATGAATACCGCCGCCCGCCCCTGCACGGCATAGGCGCCGGCTTTATCCAAAGGCTCTCCAGTGGCGACGTAGCGGCATATCTCCTCGGCCGTCAGCGAAGCGAACTCCACAATGGTCCGAGCCGCCGCTACTTCCATGCGTCTCCCGGCAGCGACAGCCACGCCGGTGTAGACTGTGTGGCAGCGTCCGGAAAGCCGCGACAGCATTTCCTCCGCTTCCGCCCCGTCCCGCGGCTTACCGAAAATCTCACCGTCTAATGATACCACCGTATCCGCCGCCAAAACCGGCACGCCCGCCGCTTCGGGAAGTGCTGCCAACGCCTTTCGCCGCGCGTTCTCACACACCAAAGCCTCCGGGGAAAGACCGCGTCCCCCAAGCTCCTCCGCCGCTGTCGGCATTACCCGAAAAGACGCGCCGATCTGTCGCAAAAGCGCCTGTCGGCGCGGCGATGCCGAAGCTAAAATCAGCATGGAATATACCCTCTCAGTAACGCCGAAAGAGCAGCAGCGCCAGCACGATGCCCAAAAAGCTCATGAGGTTTGGCGTCAGCCCCAGCCCTATCGTCAGACGAATGATATAAAAATCAAAGGTCATCGGCGCCATGTCCAAAACCGGATACGTCTGTACCAAATAAGGCATAATACCTGACAATGCGCTCACGTCGCGCAGGATCTCTCCCAAAATGCCGCCTAAAATCGCCCCGATGATCACGAACAGGGCGCACAATCCCGGGCTTCGGCCAAATGTACTCATGCGCGTCTCCTCCTTCTTCATCGCCCGTCAAAGAGCCGTGGCGGTTTTCCTGCGGAAACCTCCACCGGTCAGGCTTTTCCGTCGGGGGGAAAGAAGCGCTCCTGCATTTCGCGCGTTCCCTGCATCCGGATCCTTTCCCCCGAAACCGCGGGCCGATGTAGTCTTATTCTACATCAAAGCCTGCCGCCTGTCCATGATTTCCCGCCGCCTCGCCCCGGCGGCAGCGGAAAAACGCCTGCAAAAGCGCCCGGCACTCATCCTCCATCACCCCCGCCGTCACCGCCACCCGATGGTTGAGGGACGGATGGCCCGGCACGTTAAAGATCGACTCCACCGCCCCCGCTCGGGCATCCGGTACGCCGTAAACCACTCGGGCCAGCCGCCCCATCACCAAAGCACCGGCGCACATGGGACACGGCTCCAGCGTCACATAGAGAGTGCAGCCTGTCAGCCGCCAGTGTCCCAGCCGCCGGCCCGCCTCGCGAATCGCCAGAATCTCCGCGTGGGCCGTAGCGTCATGATCCCCCTCGCGCCGGTTGTGTACCCGCGCTAAAACGCCGCCCTCGTCATCGACAAGGACGGCGCCGATCGGGGCCTCCCCCCGTGCCATCGCCAAGCGTGCTTCGGCGACGGCCATCTCCATATACGCCCGGTCACTTTTCATTTTCTTCATGAAGGTATGCTCGGATCCGTTCCAAAGAGGCCTGCCGGTCATAGAAAAGCGACTGGGTAGGCCGCGCCACATCCAGCACATACGCCTCGGAAGGGGACGCCTCCTTTTCCCCGCGGCGCTTCTTCATCGCCTGCTTGAGCTGACGCTCAAAATTCTGTCCGCCGCCACTTTCTGCGAATCCCTCGCGAGCTCCGAAGGAACGCCCCTCGTCATATCGAACGCGCCGCGACGGCGCGATGCCCTGCACTCTTTCCACCATGACTGACACCTCCTGTCTTGTTGCTCTTATCCTATATATCGCGGTCTATCCTCTGCACCTTAAGGCCCAGGCATTAGATTTACCTGAAAAATGCGGGCCGGCCTTCCCTCTTGCGCAGGGGAAACCGACCCGCCGAAGAAACGCCTGCCATGCCTTTTACCCCAATGTCTCCGCCAGAGCGGCGTTCGTCTCCCGCGCCGCCCGCACGCTTTCGGCAAAAGCCTCTTTTTCACTGCCCTCTAAATCCACATCCACAATACGTTCCACGCCCTTCGCTCCCAGGATCACCGGCACGCCGATGCAAAGATCATGCTCGCCGTACTCGCCGTCCAAATATACACAGCAGGGAATGAGCCTGCGGGCGTCGGTGACGATGGCCCCCACCAGTGTCGCCACCGCCGCGCCCGGCGCGTACCAGGCCGAAGTGCCGATGAGCCGCGTCAGCGTGGCGCCCCCCCGCTTCGTCTCTCCCACCGCCTCCTTGATGGCGGCAGGGGAGAGGAGCTTCGTGATGGGAATGCCCCGATACGCCGCGTAGCTCACCAGCGGCACCATGGTCTTGTCATTGTGGCCGCCCACTACCATGCCGTCCACATCGGTGAGCGTCGCTGGAATCCCCGCCTGATGGAGCGCCCGGGCGATGTAATACTTAAATCGGCTGCTGTCCAAAAGCCCGCCTAACCCCAAGACCCGATTGCGGGGGAGGCGGGTCGTTTTCAGCGTCAGATATGTCATGGCGTCCATGGGATTGGAAATGATGATCAGGATCGCATCCGGCGAATAAGCCAGCACTTCTTCCACCACCTCCCGCACGATCTTCGCGTTCGTCCCGATGAGGTCCTCGCGGCTCATGCCGGGCTTTCGCGGCACCCCTGACGTGATGACCACCACCTTGGAGCCAAAGGTGGCCGCGTAATCCTTCGTCACTCCCGTCACCATGGTATCGATGCCCAGCATGGGAGCCGACTGCATCATATCCATAGCCTTTCCCTCGGCCACGCCTTCCTTGATATCCAGCAGCACCACCTCGCTGGCAAAATTTTTCATGGCAATGACATTGGCCACCGTGGCCCCCACATTGCCCGCGCCCACAACCGTAACCTTCATCGCTGTGCAACTCCTCTCTTCCTGTCATATCAGTAAACGCTCGTTTTCCTCGAGAATTTTTCTGTCCGTCATTCCATTGCCACTGTCCTACATTGGCAGTATATTTTTCAAAACAAATGTTCCACGTGAAACATTTTCTACTCTGATAAAAATTTCCCCTGTGAGATGGAAAAAGGGCTGCCGCCAAAGCGACAGCCCTTTTTGACATCCTACGCGTCCTCCGGCGTGAATTGATCCTTCCCTACGCCGCACAGCGGACAGACGAAATCTGCCGGCAAATCCTCAAAGGGAACCCCCGGCGCCAGATCGTAATCGGGATCGCCCGCGGCCTCGTCATAGATCCAGCCGCAAACGCCGCAAACCCACTTCTTCATGTTTCCACCTCCTCTTCTCATACGATTATGGCAAGCAAAAATTGCCTTGCGTCAATCAAAACGGCTCCGCCGAACACAGATTTCCCTTCTTCGAAAAACTTGCCCGACGTTACCCGTTCTCGAATATCCCGGCGCGCCGATGGGCTTCGGCAATCGCCGCCCGCAGGCGGGCCAGCGCTTCCTCCGGGACGGCAATATTATTATCCCGCCCCGTCCCCAACTCCACACCGGGGCGGTTCGCGCCGTGAAAATCCGTTCCCCCCGTCCGGATGAGGCCCAGCCGTGTCGTCATCGCCTCGACGAAGGCACTGTCCTCCGCCGTATAGGAAGGATACCAGCCCTCCATACCGTCCAAGCCCGCTTGATGGAGCGCCGCGATCACTTCGGCCTGCTGCTCCCGCCGCATTCCCAAGAGGCCGATCTTCTTATGAAAATGGGCCAGCGACGTGACGCCACCCGCCGCGTGGATGGCGGCAAAAGCCTCCGCCGCCGGAACATTCTCGCAGCCGCCGATCTTCACCAGCACCGGATCCAGGTACTCGTCCCAGAGGGGCTGCACCCACTCGGAAATACGCAGCGATACGAGATACCGCATCACCGCGTACCGATCCAGCTTCCCCGCAGTCATCGCCTGCACCTTCTCCGCGGTGATGTCCACGCCTTTTTCTCGGATGCCGGCGATGAGTTCCGCCATCCCCGCTTCTTTGCTCTCGCGGACGGCGCGGTAAAATTCCTGAAACACTGGAAGCGTGCGCTCAAACCCCAACGCCACTACATGGAGCTTATGTCCAGCAAAGTCCACCGTCAGCTCCATGCCCGGGATCAGCTCCACGCCTTCTGCTTTGGCCGCCGCCTCCGCTTCATTGAGGCCGCTCACATTATCGTGATCTGTCAGAGAAAAGGTCCGCAGGCCCCGCGTCCGCGCCAACCGCGCCAAGTCCGCCGGTGTATACGTCCCATCCGAAACCGTCGAATGTGTATGTAAATCAATACTTCCCATGGTACTCCTTCATTCTGTCCACACGCCCACGAAACGCTCCGTCCCTTCGTGCGATTTCCCCTGGCGGTTCCACGACTGCGCGGTCACCGTTCGCTGATCGCGAACCACCCGCTTGCTTTTCGTCAGCAAAAATTCTTTTATACAAGAAGGCAGAGCGTATCGATAAACGCTCTGCCTTCGCGCAGTCAAATCTATGGCGGAGAGGGTGGGATTCGAACCCACGGTGCATGACTGCATCACCGGTTTTCAAGACCGGCTCCTTAAACCCCTCGGACACCTCTCCCGATACGCGCTTATTATAGCAAGGCTACGGACCGGGTGTCAAGGAGAGAGCGCCTCTTCCCCCGTCAGCCGAGGATGTGGTGAGTAAAAATCTCCGCGCCTAAAAAGAGCAGGATGCCGCCGCCAAAAACATGGGCCTGCCCCGCGAAACGCAGGCCAAAGCGCCTGCCCAGCCAGAGACCCCCCAGACATAGGAAAAATGTGACCGCCGCGATGATCAATGAACAGGCCAACGCCATGCTCATTCCGTACTCTGCGATGGTAATCCCCACCGACAGTGCGTCAATGGACGTAACGCCTCCCTGCGCCAAGAGCATACAGAACGCCAACCGGCCCTTCGTTCCCCAAGCCGCCGCACGCTGCATGCCCTCCCGCACCATACTGGCACCGATGTAAACGAGAAGTACCAGAGCCAGCCAGGGCAAAACCCGCTCGAAAGATCGGAAATGTTCCAGGATGGTATGCACAAAGCCCCATCCCGTCATCGGCATCAGGGCCTGAAAGGCGGCAAACGTGCCGGCGATCAGGCCCGTCCTACATGCTCCCATCCGCGGCTCATTCAGGCCGTTCGCCAAGGACACGGAGAAAGCGTCCATCGCCAATCCCGTCCCCAAAAGCATACTGTTTCCCCAGAAAAACAGGCTCCATTCCATCTCGTCTTCCTCCTCCATAAGAAAACCGGGCACGGCCTCAGCCATGCCCGGATAAAAGCGGAGAACGGCTCAGGGCGGCCAGACGGCCATCTGCCTGAGTCTCGTAAATTAAGGAAGCACTGAAATTCCCCGTACTTCCTATAAGCAAGCCAGGCCCTGGAAGGCCAGCATGTTGACTTGCTCCGCTCGTCGCGCTTACTACTCCCTCAATGCAATTTCTCTAAGGATATCACATCTTTTTTACCCCGTCAATCTCTTTTTTCTATCGCGCCGCCCCACGATGAAAGCCGTGTATAAATACCCTTGAGGAAACCACCACCGGCACAGCGGCGCTTCTTCACGTACCACAGTCAATCCCCCATTGGGCAAATCAAGGGCGCAAAAAAGCCTCCGC
>CAJPQU010000010.1 GCA_905372875.1 uncultured Schwartzia sp.
CCGGACGAAAGCGTCCGTCTTTTAAGGAACAGTCTCTGACGAAAGAAAGCTGGCAGGGGCCAAAGAAAGAGGAGCGCCAGGCCGCGGCGGAGGCTTGCGGTGCGGTCGCCGACGAAAGCGTGCGGGAGGCGGCCGCTCGGGCTATGGCCCAGAGCCTCGCCCGGACACGTCAGGCCGCGGCGGCGGGAGACGGCGCCTGCCGCCGCTGCGGGGCGCCCGGCGGGGGAACGAGCCGCCTTTGCCCTGCCTGTCAGCGGCAGAGACGGCAGGAAAAGCAAAACGCCCTGCGCCGGATCCTCTCGGAAAGACCGTGGCTGCGCTACCACGAAGTGGCGAAGCTTCTTGACGTTTCCCCGGCTTTCGTGATGGCGGAGCGCCGCCGTCTCGTCCAAGAATGGGCGAGCCGCCTGACTTTTCGGGATATCATCGGCGCAGAGGAGAGGAAGCTTGTCATGCTCTTCGCGGCAGTTTCTCCTGCGGAACTCACGGAGGGGAAAGCGCGTCAGGTCATGGGCCGCCTGCGCTTTGATCTTCGCCCCGACTGGGATAAGGCGCGCGCTGCATCCGGCCTGTGCCGTCGGCCGGTCCGCGCTTTTCGCCGGAGGGGCCAGACAACGTAAAAACGGAGGAACGCGATGTTTTTACATTTGGGCCGCGGCGTTTCCGTTCGCTTGGCTGAAATCGTTTATATACAGGATTTTGCCCAGACGGAGGCTTCGGAGGAGAATCGGCGCTTTTGGGCACGGCTCCGGCGGGAAACCCCGGTTAGGGACCTTTCGGCGGGGCGGCCCCGTTCTTTCATTTTGACCGATCACGGCGTTTACCTTTCGGCGATTTCTTCCGCTACCTTAAAAAAGCGGAGCGATATTTCCTTCGCGGCGCTGGCCGCGTCTTCAATCTGATATAAAAAAATTTTTGACAGACAATATCTCTAAAAGTGGAGGGTATGTAGACCATGATGGATGACGAGAATCAGACGCTGGGGGACGAAATGCCGACGGAGGCGCCGGATACCACGGATGTGACCATTCACTCCGATGAGGAGAGCGCCCGGGTCTCCGCCGTGGAAGGAGACTACGGCGCCAACCAGATTCAGGTATTGGAAGGCCTCGAAGCCGTGCGTAAGCGCCCCGGCATGTACATCGGCAGTACGTCGGAGCGGGGGCTTCACCATTTGGTTTACGAAGTGGTGGATAATTCCATCGACGAAGCCCTGGCGGGCTATTGCAGCCAGGTATCGGTGACGATCCATCAGGATAACAGCATCACCGTGGTGGACAACGGCCGGGGGATTCCCGTGGACATGCACGAAAGCGGAAAACCCGCCGTGGAAGTGGTGCTGACCATCCTCCATGCCGGGGGAAAATTCGGCGGCGACGGCTATAAGGTCTCCGGCGGTCTCCACGGTGTCGGCGTCTCGGTGGTCAACGCGCTCTCCGCCTCCATGGAGGTGGAAGTGAAGCGGGACGGCCACATTTATGAGATCGCCTTCGCCCGGGGCCTGACCGTAAATCCTCTGACCATCGTGGGAGAAACGGCGGAAACGGGCACCAAGGTGCATTTCGTTCCCGATGGGGACATCTTCACCGATACCGTCTATAAATTCGATATTTTAAAGCACCGTCTGCGGGAACTGGCCTTCCTCAATCAGGGCATCACCATCACCCTCACCGACGAGCGGGGAGAGTCGCCCATCAGCGAGACATACCACTATGAAGGCGGCATCCGTTCCTTCGTGGAACACATCAACCGCAAAAAAGAAGTCATCACCCCCGACACCATCTACTTTAACGGCGCCAAGGACGAGACCATCGTGGAAATCGCCCTTCAGTACAACGAAAGCTATCAGGAGACCGTCTACAGCTTCGTCAACAACATCAACACCGAAGAGGGCGGCACCCATCTGGTGGGCTTTAAGCTGGCCCTGACCCGGGTGGCCAATGACTACGCGCGCCGCTTGGGCGTCCTGAAATCCGGCGACGAAAATCTCACCGGCGAAGACGTGCGGGAAGGGCTGGCGGCGGTCATCAGCCTGAAAATTCACGAGCCCCAGTTCGAGGGCCAGACGAAGACGAAATTGGGCAACTCCGAAGTCCGGGGTATCGTGGATTCCATTGTTACCGAAGGTCTTTCCGAATACTTTGAAGAAAATCCCGCCATCGCCAAGCGGGTTCTGGAAAAATCCATTTTGGCCGCCCGGGCCCGCCTGGCTGCCCGCAAAGCCCGGGAACTGACCCGGCGCAAAAATGCTCTCGAGATCACCAGTCTTCCGGGGAAACTGGCCGATTGCTCCGTCCGGGATCCGGCTCAGGCGGAAATCTACCTCGTGGAGGGCGACAGCGCCGGCGGTTCCGCCAAGCAGGGACGGGATCGCCGCTTTCAAGCGATTCTGCCTCTCCGGGGCAAGATCTTAAACGTGGAAAAAGCGCGGCTGGATAAAATTTTCGCCAACGCTGAGATCCGCACCATGATCACCGCCTTTGGCAGCGGCATCTCCGACGATTTTGATCTCGCCAAGAGCCGCTACGGTAAGATCATCATCATGACCGATGCCGACGTGGACGGCGCGCACATCCGCACCCTGCTCCTCACCTTCTTCTACCGCTACATGAAGCCTCTCATTGAACACGGCCGGGTCTACATCGCCCAGCCCCCTCTCTACCTCATTAAGAAGGGGCAAAAACACTGGTACACCTACAGCGACGACGAAATGAACGCCAAACTGCAGGAAATCGGCCGGGATAACATCAGCGTCCAGCGCTACAAGGGCCTTGGCGAAATGAACCCCGAACAGCTATGGGAGACCACCATGGACCCCGCCACCCGTACCATGCTCCAGGTGGATCTCCAGGACGCCCAGGAAGCCGACGAACTCTTCACCATCCTCATGGGCGACAAAGTAGAACCCCGCCGCCAATTCATCGAGGAAAATGCCAAGCAGGTAAGAAATCTGGATATATAAGAAATCAATCGCGTCTTTATTGACCGATGGGAGCTGAAGACAGTTCGTTCTTTAATGGGTGTTGTCTATCGACAAGATACGATATTATGTGAGGGATTTTAATGTTTGTGCCATTAACGGCAGATTTAACGTTTTGGAGTAAAGAAGAAAAAAATATTATCATTGAAGATTGTTATTGGATCTCCCACACACCTGAAGAACTTTCTGATTTTGATTATGAAGTCTTTACCATAGACTTTATTGATCGTGGCGTTGATGAAAAGGCAATGTGGTCTTTTATTGAAGAGTTATCCAATAAGGCTGGACGATTACTCAATGAATATCATGGAACAAAATATGATACTTGGTATTGGCGTCGGGCATTGTTTATCTGGCTGGTGATCTTTGCACCTATGGTGTATTTACGGTATCATCTCTTGTTGTGCTTGGAAAGACGTTATCCTGGAACTCGTATTACTATGCAAACGTTATCGCCGGAAGACGAACCGGAAATTTTGCTGGCAGTTGAAGAAATTCATGAGCGTGAACAATGTTTTAACGATGCAACAGAACTCTATTTATTGCATATTTATACAATGATCTTGCGGCTGGGAAATTTTTCTATTCAAGGAAAGAAAATCATTCGTCCATCTACGTGTACACACTTTACGAAAAATGATTTAGAGGAAGAATCCTCGGCAAATAAATGCTTTATAAAACCAAATTCTTTTATTCTTCGTTTAGTTCGAAATCTGAAACGTCCTAAATGTCTTCTGCAGAAGTGTTTGTCTCGAATAACAAAAAAAATCATTGCCAATAGACCTGAACGGGTTGAAGTGCTTTTTGCTGGTATAGGAGATCCGGTTCTGACGGAAAAGTTAAGGATTCATTCTAAGGGAAAAATTCTACGCATAGATAATTTTTTCTTGGGAGAACCTGCGCGAGATAATTTGTCATTTCATATAGATGAAGAGTTTCGTCGTCAGGCTTCTTTACGTTTAAAACAAGAGGTTGCGATATACTCTGATTGTGACAAAGTATTCCGGGATTCATTTTTTGAGGAAATTCCGTGTTGTTATATTGAATTATTTACAAAATATAGAGATTTGAATAAAGATATATATGAACGTTATCCGAATTTGAAGTATATTATCAGTTGGGGGGGATTTTTACATACATATCCTGGCTTGGCACTTTTAGAGCAAGGTGAACGTGGTATAAAAAATATTTGGGTGCAGCATGGCGGACTACACCCGAATAAACGGAATCTTTTTCGACAGGGAAAAATTATGGCGGATATACATTATGGCTGGGGAGAATGGGAACTTGAAGCAGAGCCTAACATTATCGATTATCATTCCGCTCCACCATACAAACTTTTTTTGCTGTATGGTTCTATGCAACGTCATTTCTCAAATGATATTATCTATGTAGGAGATTTTCCTCCCCTGCTTTCTGCGAACTTTGATTATCATACATTAAGTACCTTATTAGATAAGGAAACTCATTTTTTGGCATCATTAAGTACGTCAATTCGTTCGAAGATTCTGGTGAGAAACTATCCCTTTTCTTTTTTGAAAGATATGGATAGGTGGATCAAGTATCGCTTTCCTGATGTGCGCGTTTCGCGCAAAGATGAAATCAATAATGATGAAAGAGATTTATCTTTTTCAAAGATTCTTTATCAATGTAGACTTTGTATTTTGGATCATGTAGAGACACCGTTTCATGAAGTTCTCTATATAAAAAAACCTTTTTTATTGATTTTAGCGGAAAAAGAGATGGCAGATACGTTTTCTTATGCGACGGAACATGTATATGTCCAAATGATGCAAGAGGCAGGTCTTTTACATGCAAATCCAGAGGAGGCAGCAAAATATCTTGAGACGATTTATCAAGATATTGATCAATGGTGGAGAGATGAAAAGCGGCAGCAAGTCATAGAAAAATTGCGTATCAGATATCTTGGGCGTGAGATGAATGAAGATCGATGGTGGTATCAGGAAATGATGAGACTGATAAAAAGGAAAGCGAAATGTTAATGCAACAGTATGAAGATCAGCACCGCGCAGCGTATGATGAGAGACACTATACTGATCGCAGCGGTAATATGATAAATATATCAGCAGTCGAGCATTTGTCCGAATTTCTGCGAAAAGCACGTGCCTTAAAGAAAAAGCTGTTTTTCATCGGCAATGGCGGTAGCGCGGGAATTGCCGTACACATGACGGCGGATTTTTTGAAGAACGGGCGGATGCGCGCCATTGATATGTATGGGGCGGCGACGATCACCTGTTTGGGGAACGATTACGGCTATGAGTATATCTTCAGCAAACAGTTGGAGCTTTTAGCTGACGAAGGGGATGTGCTCATCGCCATTTCCAGTTCTGGCAATTCACCCAATATTTTGCTAGCCGCGGATGTGATGAAAAAGTGCGGCGGTACGGTGGTGACGATGACGGGGTTTCGCGAGGACAATCAGCTCCGGCAAAGGGGAGATTATAATCTCTATGTGCCGTCCATGGAATACGGCATTGTGGAGTCGATTCACAACCGGATTCTGCAGCAGGTAGTCGATGAAATGATGACGCGGGACCGGCAGGAGGCGTGATGGCATGAAATCTATTGTTACCGGCGGCTGCGGTTTTATTGGGTCGCATATTGTGGATCGGCTTTTAGCGGAAGGACAGGATGTCGTCGTCATTGATAACTGCTCTACGGGGCGCTTGGAGAATTTGGCGCACCATCAAGGGAACCCTCATCTTACCATCGTTGAGGCGGATATTTGCGATTACGAGAAGATTGCGCCCCTTTTTAGTGGCGTGGACTGGGTGTTTCACATGGCAGCGCTGGCGGACATTGTGCCATCGATTCAAAAGCCCGGGGCGTATTTTCGTTCCAATGTGGACGGTACGTTTTCTGTCTTGCAGGCAGCCAAGGCAGGAGGTGTCAAACGCTTCCTGTATACGGCGTCGTCTTCATGTTACGGGATCCCCGACCATTTCCCTACGGATGAGAAGGCGGCTATCCGTCCTGAGTATCCTTATGCGCTGACGAAACGCTTGGGGGAGGAATTGGCCCTTCATTGGGCGAAAGTCTACCATCTCCCGGTGGTGTCCCTCTGCCTCTTTAATGTGTATGGTCCGCGCTCACGGACGTCGGGCACTTACGGGGCGGTGTTCGGGGTCTTTTTAGGACAGAAGCTGGCCGGGAAGCCGTATACCGTTGTCGGAACCGGGGAACAGACGCGGGATTTCACCTATGTCACGGACATCGTCGACGCCTTTTTCACGGCGGCGAGGTCGGACATTGTGGGGGAGCGCTTCAACGTGGGCAGCGAGCATACCTATTCGGTGAATCGCCTGGTGGAGCTTTTAGGCGGGCGGGAAGCCGAGGTGGTCCATATTCCCAAGCGCCCCGGGGAACCGGATTGTACCTGGGCGGATACGACGAAGATCAATACCATGCTCCACTGGCATCCCAAAGTGACGTTGGAGGAAGGCGTGCAGCACATTTTAGAGCATATTGATTACTGGAAGAAGGCCCCCGTTTGGACGCCGGACACCATTCAGGAAGCGACGGCGGATTGGTTTAAGTATTTAGGCAATGAGGCAAAATCCCATGACCGATGAAAAAATCATCAGCAAAGAAGAGTTCTTAAAACGCCGGCAGGCTTTTCGCGATGAAGGGAAAAAGGTCGTGCTCTGTCACGGCGTTTTTGATCTGCTGCATTACGGCCATATCGAGCATTTGGAAGAGGCAAAAAAACAGGGCGATATCCTTGTCGTGTCCGTAACTGCCGCGCAATATGTCAATAAAGGACCGGGGCGGCCGTATTTTGATGACCGTCAGAGGATGTCCTTTTTGGCGAGCCTCTCGATTGTCGATTACGTCCTTTTGAGTGAGGCCGTGACTGTCCAGGAAATCGTTTCCTTCGTGCAGCCGGATATCTACGCCAAAGGGCAGGAGTATGCCCGGGCGGCGGACGATGTGACGGGCAATATCGGGCCGGAGCAAAGGGCGGTGGAACAGTACGGCGGAAAAATCTATTTTACCCAAGGAGAAGTCCATAGCTCCACAAAACTCTTGAATAATTTTTTTGCCGCCTTGCCGGAAAATGTCAAAGAAATGGCGTTTTCTCTGCGCAAAAAATACGGTACTGCTGATGTGTTTTCTGAGATACGCCGGCGGGTAGAAGATTTTTCGCGCTGTAAAATTCTGGTCGTCGGTGATATCATTGTGGATGCTTATGTTTTTTGCAATGTACAGGGGGTTACCATGAAGGACGCCACGCTGTCGGCTTTTTGTGACGGCGAGGAGAATTATGCCGGCGGTTCCTTGGCCATCGCCCGCCATTTGGCGAATTTTTCCCCCAATGTTACTTTACTCTCCATGATGGGGACAGAATACGGGATACAGGATTTCATCGAAGAGAAAATGACCGGCGTTCGGTTGGAACTCTTGCGGGATGAAAACTTTGTGACGCCGGTGAAGCGGCGTTATCTCAAGCAGAACCCTGTCCGGCAGGAATATACGAAGCTCTTTTCCGTAAATTATCTCTTAAAGCGCGGGCAGCGCAAGCGGTTTGACTATTCGGCCTTTCACCAGAAACTGCGGGATATGGCAGGGAATTATGATTTGGTCGTCGTGTGCGATTACGGCCACGGCCTTTTGGATGAGGAAGCCCTTCAGATATTAGAGGAAAAAGCGAAATTTTTGGCGGTCAACTGCCAGACCAACAGCGCTAATTACGGAACGAATCTCATTACGAAATATAAGCGGGCGGATTGTTTCGTGGTGGACGAACGGGAGCTGCGGCTGGCCTTTGGGCAGGCGCTGACGTCGCGGCACCGGCTGCTCCGGGAGCTGTCGGAGAAGCTGCGATCGGAGATGTCCTGGGTGACCATCGGCGCGGACGGTGCCATCGGAAGGGCGGAGGAATACGAGGTTCGTATCCCGGCTTTGCTCTTACATGTGAAGGATACGATTGGCGCCGGGGATGCTTTCTATTCACTGGCGGCCCTTGCTGCGGCGACCAAGATGCCGCTGGATATGGCGACGCTTCTCGCAAATACCGCCGGAGCGCTGAAGGCGAATATTGTCGGAAACAGGGAAGCCGTGAAGAAGATCGATCTGCTGAAGTTTTTGAGTACTATTTTGAATGTCTGACATTTAATGCTGTCCTGGAGAAATTTACGGGGATGAAAGCAATAAAAGGAGCCGGTCATGGAATTTCGCGAGAGTGTCAATGCGGTAGAAACGTGTCTGAAAGAACTGCAAGAGAATCATCATGATGTCGTCCTTTATGGCGCGGGCTATTGCGGCCATGAAGCGCTCTCTCTCATGGCCGCGCATAATATTCCGGTACGTGCCGTCTGTGATGATTTTCGCGTTGGAGAAAAGCTCGACGGCTATCCTATCCTCCGCATGAAGGATGTGCCGATCGCACCGCAAACGGTCATCTTCATTACCAGCGGATTCAACGCGAAAATGAAAGAGCGGCTCAAAGCGCTCGGTCTATTCTCCCATTATCGCGAGATGGACTTTGGCCGTTACGATGGAGAAAAAGAAAATGCCGCCTATTTTAAAGCCCACGTAAAAGAGCTGACCGAGGCATGGGCACTTCTTTCCGACGAGAGGTCCTGTGCCAACCTGCAAAATTTAGTGAATTATCGTATCAGTCGCGATTTACGTTATTTGGCTGGGATGGAAGAGGCAAATCAATATTTTCCGCCAAAGGATGATTTTTCTGTTTCTTTTGGGGGAAAGGATGTTTTTTTGGATTTAGGCGCCTACGACGGAGATTCTTTGCGGGCATTTATCAAGTATGTGAGGGGCAGGTATCAGAAAATCATCGCCGTCGAGGCGAGCCGCAAGAACTATGAACGGCTCCTCGAAAACACGCGGGAATTAGCTAATGTTCATTGCATCCATATCGGCATTTACAAGGAACAGGCACAGCTCTCTTTTGAAATCAATGACGCGAAGAACAGCTTTGCCAGCGAAGCGGGGACGGCGCTGATCAATGTCGATTCCGTGGATCACATTTTGGCGGGCGAAAAAGTGACGACCGTCAAAATGGATATTGAAGGGGCGGAATACGATGCCCTTTTAGGCATGAAGGATACGCTGAAGGCGCATCCGATCCTGATGGTATCCATGTATCATAAGGTGGAAGACCTTTTCCGCCTGCAGCTCCTCATAGAAAAAATGTGCCCCGGCGTGTATCATTATTATATCCGGCATTATTCGCCGACAATCATCGAAACAGTGCTGTATGCGGTACCGAAGGAGAAGGAAGTCATGCGGCATACAGGAGGAAGAAAAAATCATGCAGCAAGGGATAAGAGGGAGATTGAAGGCTGGGATAAGAAAAATTCTGCCGAATAGGGTTGTTCGTTATCTGCAGCAGTATCGGCAACTACAGGCCGATGCGCGTTGGATTGATCAAGTGGTTGTACCCTGCCTCCCTGATGAATGGGAGCATAGGGCGCTATATGAGAGACAAAGCCGAGAACTGATCGCGAAGTATCGTAGAGTAGAACTTTGCCAATTATTTAGCGCTCGTTTTGGCGATATGATCATCACGTTTTATTTACAGCATGAATTTCCCGCCAAAGAAGGGGAAATGGTGCTTTTTATCCCTGTTGGCTATATTTATGACATGGAGCCAATTTACCAGTTTTTACATACGGAGAAATACATTGCAAACCCTGTGTTATTTTATAAAATTACGGAGCAGATGCCTGTTTTGACAAGAAAAAATGCGGGATTTTGGCGATATTTTATCACGTACCATCGCGATCGAATCTATCCTTCACGTCGCTTTGATTCTTTTTCTATGCAGGCTATGAATCGTGAATTTATTCGTCGGAAAGCATATCGGCATACCTATTTGACTTTTACACCTGAGGAAGAACGAAAAGGACAGCAAGAACTAAAACAGATGGGCATTACAGGGAAATATGTCTGTTTTTTTTCTCGGACGAACGAATACCTGAAAAAATTCTTACATGCCGATGTCGATACGGATTTAGCCAGTCTGGCGCGCAACAGTCATATCGAAAAATTTTCTCTGATGTGTGAGCGGCTTCATAAAAAGGGAATACAATCAATTCGCATGGGAAAGTTTGTGGACGCACCGTTTACCGCGCAGGGCTGTATTGATTATGCCAGTCAATATTACAGTCCATTCATGGATCTATATCTTTCTGCGCACGCGCAATGTTTTGTGGCGGATTTCAGTGCCATGCAGCTTTTTGCGGCACTTTTCCAAAAACCTCTTGTCTTAACGAATGTCTCTGTTTTTACAATGCATGGTGATTCTATTACTTACTGTGAGTGGGAGAGAGACATTCTCTTGCCTAAGAAACTGTACGATACCATTCATCAACGCTACCTGACATTTCGTGAAATCTTGGAAGTTGAAAAACGTGAGGATCTGCATCTTAAAGTATATGCGTATTATGAAAGCCATGGGATCGTATACGAAGAGAATACACCGGAAGAGATTGCAGATGCTACGGATGAACTGCTGGAACGCATAGCGGGCAAGATAGAATATACGCAAGAAGATATTTCCCGCCAAGAATGTATTCGTGCGCTTCTCAACTGGGCAACAGAGGGTCGTGATTGTTTCGTACACGATGTTCCCATTGCGCGTGATTTTTTGCGGAACAATCCTTGGTTTTTGGCATAGCTTATAATGTTTTTCTTGGCGAATGTAGTGTTTTATCATTGTTGAAACGTTGCTAATGGAGATACTTTGAGTAGAGAATAAGTGCTGTCAATGTTGTTACTAAGAGACCTCCTACGTGCGTAGAGAGGGGTTAGCATTATCGTATTTCCATTTAAGCAGTAGAATAAACGTGCTCTACAGGAGGGGATGACGTTTGAAGATCGCGATCGCCGGCACCGGATATGTTGGTCTGGCTAATGGCATTTTATTAGCGCAGCAGCATGAAGTATGCGCTTACGATATTGTCCGACATAAGGTGGATATGTTGAACGAAAAACGCTCTCCGATCGTTGATGCAGATATTGAGGGATATCTCCGTGAGAAGGCGCTTTCTTTTCGTGCCACCGTGGATGCTGAAGAAGCTTTTCGCGGGGCAGAATATGTGATTATCGCCACCCCTACCGATTATGATCCGAAACGCAATTTTTTTGATACCTCGTCGGTAGAAGAGGTGATGGACAAGATATTGCAGATCAATCCACAAGCGTATATGGTCATTAAATCGACCATTCCTGTCGGCTATACGAAATCTATGCGAAAATACTATCAGACGGATCATATTTTTTTCGTTCCGGAATTTCTGCGCGAAGGGAAAGCGCTTTATGATAATCTTCATCCATCGCGAATTATCATTGGAGATAAAAGCAAGGCCGCGCATCGTTTTGCTGATATTTTACGAGGCGTGACGGTAGAGAAAGATGTCCCGGTTCTTTTCATGGATTCCATGGAAGCTGAGGCCGTCAAATTGTTTTCCAATACGTATCTGGCGCTTCGGGTCGCTTATTTTAACGAACTTGACAGTTATGCGGAGATGCGTGGACTGGACAGCGCCCAGATTATTGATGGTGTTTGTTTGGATCCACGCATTGGACGCCATTATAATAATCCTTCCTTCGGTTATGGGGGGTATTGTTTGCCCAAGGATACGAAACAGCTCTTAGCGAATTATAAAGATATCCCGCAAAACTTGATCACGGCGATCGTCCAGGCGAATCATACGCGAAAAGAGCATATCGTGGACATGGTGTTAGCACATGAGCCTAAGACCGTGGGCATCTATCGCTTGACGATGAAGTCTGGCTCGGATAATTTTCGTGCGTCAGCGATTCAGGGGATTATTAAACGCCTTAAAGCCAAAGGCCCCCATGTCATTATTTATGAGCCGATCACGAAGGAGGAAATGATTTTTGACGCGCCCGTCATTAAGGAGATTAACAAATTCAAACAAGAAAGCGATATCATTGTCGCCAATCGATGGTCGGATGAATTGCTTGACGTTAAGGATAAAGTATATACACGGGATGTATTTAGGAGAGATTAAATCATGGCTTTGGACTATGCGGATTTGCTTTGGGATCATGATAAAACCGCACAGGTTCGGTTTATCGAAGAGTTGGCGCCAATTGTACTGTTTACGTATAATCGTTTGGACCATACACGGCAAACTGTTAAAGCTTTACAAAATAATGTCTATGCGAAAGAGAGCCGTCTTTTTATTTTTTCCGATGCGCCGAAGACGGAAACCGCCGTGGCCGCGGTGCAGGAAGTTCGTAACTATCTTCGTACGATAGCTGGCTTTAAGGAAGTTCGAATCATCGAACGGGAAGAGAACTGGGGCTTAGCGCGCAATATCATGAACGGCGTGACGGATATTGTCAATGCATACGGGAAAATTATTGTATTGGAGGACGATATTGTCACCTCGACCTATTTTTTAAAGTATATGAATGATGCGTTAGAAGTGTATAAGCATTCTCCGCGGGTAATGAATATCTCTGCCTATGTGTACCCAATGAAGAAGACGGATTTGCCAGAGACATTTTTCACGCGGGCCGGTTATTGCTGGGGGTGGGGAACGTGGAAAGGGGCATGGACCGCCTTTGAAAGAGACCCGGAAAAGCTGATGAATGAATTCACGCGAGAGGATATCTATCATTTTAATTTTGAAGGAAGAACCGATTTCTGGCAGCAGGTTTTGGACAATCGCACGGGAAAATTGTATACTTGGGCGGTTTTTTGGGATGCGGCAATTTTTAAGAACCATGGGCTGACGCTTGTTCCTCGGGATTCTCTCGTGGTTAATATTGGTATGGATGGGACGGGCGAACATTGTTCTTTGACGGATATATATCATACATCAATCGCAACCGTCCCAGTACGAAACTTTCCGCTGCTGATTGCAGAATCAACCTTGGGGCGAGAACGGCATCAATTATTTTTTGCCGGAACCCAAAAAAGTTTAGTTCATCGTGTGTTAGCGCGGGTAAAAAACGCGATACAGAAGTTTTTGTAGTATAATAGGCAATGAACAATGGGAGGGATTTTCATGGAGTTTATTCCTGTGTATCAGCCGTCTTTGACCGGCAATGAGAAAAAATATGTGAATGAGTGCCTTGATACAAGCTGGATTTCCGCAAAGGGAAAATTTGTCCAGCAGTTTGAAACAGCATTCGCTAAATACATTGGCATCGATCATGCGATTACGGTATCGAATGGAACGGTGGCGCTGCATTTGGCATTGATCGCGCTGGGCATTGGCAGTGGCGACGAAGTCATTGTGCCTACGTTGACGTATGTGGCCTCGGTGAACGCGATTGCCTATACCGGCGCTGTGCCGGTTTTCGTGGATTCACGGCAGGACAACTGGCAGGTTGACCCGGAAGATATTGAGCGTAAGATCACCGAGAAGACAAAGGCGATCATGGTGGTACACCTCTATGGACATGCCTCTGATATGGGCCGTATCATGCAGATCGCAGAAAAGTATAATCTTTTTGTGGTAGAGGACTGTGCGGAAGGGTTTGGCACCTATTTTGAAAAGAAACATGTCGGAACCTTTGGGGATATTTCGACCTTCAGTTTTTATGGCAATAAGACCATTACCACGGGTGAGGGTGGCATGGTCGTGACAAATGACGAGACGCTTTATACGAGAGCTGCTCATCTCAAGGATCAGGGGATGGCGAAGTTCCGCCAGTATTGGCATGATGTCATTGGCTATAATTATCGGATGACGAATATCTGTGCGGCGATTGGTCTTGCGCAGTTGGAGCAGGCGGATAAATTTTTGCGGCAGAAACGGGACATTGCCGGATGGTACAAAAAATACCTGCAAGGAACGCCTGTGGAGTTTCATCGCGAGGATGAAAATGTACGGCATTCTTATTGGATGTGTTCCATTCTTGTGCCGAAAAGCGCGGAGCGGGACAGCCTCCGCGCTTTTTTAGAGGAACGCAATGTGGAAACGCGGCCGGTCTTTTATCCGGTGCATACGATGCCGATGTATTCGCAGAGGTACCAAAGGCATAAGAATGCGGAAGATATTGGCTGGCGCGGCATGAATCTGCCAAGCTGGCAGGGGCTTCGGGAAGAACAGGTCAAATACATCTGCGATGTGATCCATGAGTTTTATCGAAATGGTGTAGGGGATGCTTGAAGATCTCATCAGGGGGATACCATGATGGATTGTCATATCTGTGGAACAAACGCGCCTCTTTGGGCACAGGCAAAGATATTAAAAAAGTATGACGTTTCTTACTATCGCTGCCCGCATTGTGGCTTCATTCAGACGGAAAAACCATATTGGCTTGGGGAAGCCTATTCGGAGATCATTGATGCGGAAGACATTGGCTTGTTGAGACGGAATATCGACAATGCGGCCGTGGTCAGCCGTTTAGTGCCGGTCTTTTTCCCGCGCGCGGAAACGTTTCTTGACGTCGGCGGGGGCTACGGGGTCTTTGTTCGTCTGATGCGGGATCGAGGGTTTGACTTTCAGTGGGATGATAAGTACACGCGCAATTTATTTGCTCGTGGATTTGAAAAAAATCGGGAACGGTACGATATCGTGACCGCGTTTGAGCTTTTTGAACATTACGATGCACCGAAGGAAGAGATAAAGAATCTTGCGGTGCTGGGAGATACGATCATATTTTCTACCCTGCTTTTGCCAGAGCCTGCGCCTAAGCCTGATGAATGGTGGTATTACAGTACATCCACCGGTCAGCATATTTCTTTCTATACGAAACGGGCGTTAGAGTATTGTGCGCAGTCGATCGGGCGTTACTATACAGGGAGTATGGGTATTCATATATTCTCTAAGCGCCCTATTTCTTCCTGGCAGTTTCGGTTAGCCGTTAGTAGGATTGGCTGGATTTTGAGCCGCGCGCAGCGGGAAAGTCTCCTGCCTAAGGATTATGAGCGTTTAACGGGAGAGAAGATATAGGCGTATGGAGGGAATGTCTTGAGGGTTGCAATGCTAGGTGCGGGGTTTATCGGCTGGGGCGGCGGCATCGACTTTTTGAAAGCTTATCTTGCGCCGTTGCAGAAGATGAAGGATTGTGAAGTCTATGTCTTTTTGCCGCACGATAGTGTATGGCGTCGGCTTGCCCGCCATTTACGGTACTGTTTTCGGACAAAATTTTTGCATCAAAACCTTGGCCGATACGTGGCGCCCTGTACGACCTGCGAATTAGTGAAAATGTTTTGCAGTGAACATGTCCATGTCGTTGTTTATACGGTTTATTGGGATGTACTCTCTGGCCTGAAACGGCTATTGAAGGAGCATCGGATGGATGTTATCTTTCCCACCTTGCTGGACTTAGGGAAAGATTTTCCGATCCCTTGGATCCCCTATCTGCCGGATTTACAACATAAGTATTATCCAGAATTTTTCTCAGCGGAGGAAATCAAGGCGCGAGACGCATCCTTTCAGCAGCTTCTTCACTCGGCCCGCAGCGTCGTCGTGGAGGCGGAAGATGTGAAGAAGGATCTCCAAAAGTTTTATTCTGTAGAAGATACCAAGATCTTTGTGATGCCTTATACGGCTATTCCGAACAGGGAATGGTTCTTGCTCGATGACGTGGATCTCTCTTCCTATCATCTTCCAGAGAAATATTTTCTTATTTCCAATCAATTTTGGCTGCACAAGGATCATGGGACGGCCTTTGCGGCGCTGAAGATTTTGCGCGATGCCGGATATGACAAGTATCATATTGTTTGCACCGGAAAAACGGACGATTATCGTGACGCGGCGTATTTTCAGCAGTTACTGGATGGATTGCGGGAAAATCACTTGGAACCATACGTTCATTTTCTGGGCTATATTCCCAAAATAGAGCAGATTAAAATTCTTTGCCAAGCGCAGGCAGTTCTTCAGCCGACGCTATTTGAAGGCAATCCCGGCGGCGGTATTGCCTATCATGCCATAGCGATGGGCGTTCCCATTCTCTTGTCGGATATCCCGGTCAATTTAGAACTCCGATCGCCGCTTGTTTCTTTTTTTAAGAAACAAGATCCCGAAAGTCTAAAAGAAGCCATGATGGATTTGATTATCCACCGGGCAGAACTCCCCTCTTATAGCGAAGAAGAACTTTTGGCGCAAGGAGAGGCGCGGTTGGAAAAGTTGACACGGGCTGTGCGCGGCGCTTTACTGTATAGTTTGGGGGCGAGCGAATCGTGATGCAAAGGATATGGAATCGGTTGCGGAAACGCTTTCGTAAACTGAAACGGTATTATGATATTGATGGTTTTGTATTGGATATGGGGGAGCATCATCTCCTTCCCGCTTATCAACAGGCCTTTATCTCAGACAAAAAAACAAGGATACCAAGCGGATGTCTCGGGGGGAGGAACCACTGTACAAAAGGAGTCTTTGTGGCCGGAAGCGCCAACTTTTTTTATCGGAAGCGATTGAGCAGTGCGGAATACTTCTGGCGAATGTATGCGTGATCAAAACTTCAACGAGCGGCAACGACGCGGGGGCGGTTCTTTCTCTGGGAGACGCCCTGGACGATATGGAGCCGATTTTTTATATCGAAACCGATATGACGATGGATGGCGGCGCCGATGTCTTATCGCATCAGTTAGAGGTATATTGGCGCATGGATTCTTATCTGGAACATAAGGGATATACATGCTGCTTTATCTTTGATAATTATGGGAATTTCCTTTGCAAGGGAAATCCCGGGACATTAAAGGAGATACATCATTACCTATATCAAATGGCAGCAGGGAAAAGCAATCGGACATTTTATTATGTGTATGTTTTAATTTGCCGTCAGGAACAGCAGGAAATATGCAGAGAGACGGTGAGAAAATATATAAAGGCGTATGGCGGTATAGCATAAAAGAAATCAGGGAAGGTCAAGTTAGGGAAATTGACGGGTGAGCTTGCGATGCTAAAAATCAGTATCATTACCGTGTCATACAACGCTGCTGCTACCATCGAGCAGACCATTTTGAGCGTAGTAGGGCAGATGTATCCGCATATTGAGTATATCGTCATTGATGGGGGTTCGACGGACGGCACGGTGGATATTATACGAAAATATGAGGATCAGATTGCCTATTGGGTCAGCGAGCCGGATCAGGGGATTTACGACGCGATGAATAAGGGAATCCGGCGGGCGACGGGCGATTATATCTATTTTTTGGGGGCGGATGACTGGCTGCGGGACGATCAGGTGATGCAGGAAGTCAGTGAATTTATCCGCGTGCATCCCGGCTATGGACTTTATATGGGCAATGTGTTCTTATACCATCCTAAGCTTCGGATGGAGAAAAGGCAGCGGACGGTTTTTTCGATAGAAGAGATAAAAAAGGGGTATATGTATCCGCATCAGGGGATGTTCGTTCAGAGACAACTCTTGCAGGCAGGATTTGATACGAAGTACAAAATTGCAGCAGATTATAAATTTCTTTTACAAAGCATTGTAAAGGGAAACGCTTTTTGCGTGATGGATATTGATGTCGCGTATTATAGCCTTTTTGGTGCCAGTGCCGACATGACACTGAACGATGAATATATAGAGATCATAAGGGAATGTGCCGGAGAAGAGTATCTGGGAAGAATGCGCAGACTTCAAAAGACAGTAGCACTTCGCAGCGGCATTAAACAGATCTTGATTGGGATTTTAGGCGAGAAAAGATTTTTAGCGCTTCGAGGATGGAAAGCGTTCTGTAGCAATGAGAGAAATACTTAACAGATAAGGATGATTACCGAGTTGTTCCTGTTGGAACCAGTGCAGTTGGGGGTTGCCATGCGCTTACAGGTATTGTTGTCAGCTATGAATATCGAGGGATTGGATTTTCTTGATAAGATGAATATCCAAAGCGATATGATTCTTATCAATCAAGGCGCAGTTCATGGCGTAGAAGCTGTTTCTTACCGGGGTCATACGATAGAAATTTATTCGTTTCGGGAGCGTGGCATAGGGTTAAGCCGTAATACCGCTTTGATGCGGGCGAATGCAGATATTGTGCTTTTTGCTGATGATGATTGTGCTTATGTAGATGGGTATTGTGATATCGTTTTGCAGACATTTCACGAACATCCGGAAGCGGATATTATTTTTTTTAATTTAGATTCTTTAAATGCAGAACGTCAGGAACCTTTAGATCATTCGTTTCACCGGGTATATTGGTGTAATTGTCTAAAGTATGGCGCGTGTCGCATAGCCGCGCGATTGGAGAAAGTACGTAAAGCAAATGTCTTCTTTTCGCTTCTTTTCGGTGGTGGTGCGAGATATTCTGCGGGAGAAGACAGCCTTTTTATTATGGATTGTCTAAAGCGCAGGCTGCGTTTATACGCATCGCCGAAATGTATCGGAACCGTACGGCAGGAAAACTCTACATGGTTTCAGGGGTATACGAGAAAATATTATCATGACCGGGGGGCGTTGTTTGGCGCAATTTCTCCGTGCTGGGCGTATTTTTTGTGTGCTCAGTTTGTCCTGCGCTATCGGGAAAATACGAGAGATGTCGGGGGTATCTGGCAGGCGTGGAATCTTATGCGGAATGGTGTTCGAGAGTATGCACATGATAGATGAGAGGATTGGCGAGGGTTTTCAGGACAGACTGGTATCAATTATTATGCCCGTCTATAACGATACGATCTACGTAAAAGAGGCGATATTGTCGATTTTAGAACAGACGTATCCGAAGTGGGAGCTTTTGCTTGTCGACGATGGGTCTACGATGGATATTTACGCGGCGATAAAGGAGCTGCTGTCAGAGGAACGGATTCGCTTCATCCGTCTGCCGGAAAATCAGACGGTCGCAGGAGCAAGAAACGCGGGGATTGCAGCGGCTAAGGGACGATATTTGGCTTTTCTGGACAGCGACGATTGGTGGATGCCGGAGAAATTAGAAAAACAAGTACGGTTCATGCAGGAAAACAATATGGCGATGTCGTTTACTTCGTACCGGCGCGTTTTGGCAAATGGACAGAAAGTCGGACGCGTGCTGAAGGCCGAACTCGTGGTAGATTATTCGCGCTTACTCAAAGGGAATTGCATCGGCTGTTCAACGGTGATGATTGATCGGCAGCAATGCCCTGACATAAAGATGCCGTTCATGCGGCATGAAGATTACATTACTTGGCTGAATCTTGCGAAGCGGAACCTTTTGATTTGCGGGTTAGCAGAAGATTTAGTGCGATATCGCGTGGGAAACAATTCTCTTTCCGCGAACAAATGCAAAAGTTTGTGGTGGACGTGGAAGGTGTATCGAAAGAGTCAGGGCCTGTCCTTTTTTCGGTCGCTTCTTTGTTTGGGCTATTATATCGCCCATGGGATCAGAAAGCGTTGCTGATAAAAAATAATCATCGCAAGGTAAATTTTTAGTAACAGATGTAACAAAATTTCTTCTGTTGTTACCAAGAGTGTTACTACATTTACTTAATTTGCTAAAAATATGACATGATGTTACCTGTTTTTAGTGTCAGTTTGATCAATTTCATGTAAATGAGATCGTAAAAACGGGATTGCCTTTTGATAACCTTTAAGCTATCATATAGAGGAAGGAGACGTGGCTTTGTATCGCATTAAATTCTATGCGGACAAGAAGGGGAATCAGCCTGTACGCGCATACATCAAGGAACTTGCGGCGAAGAACGATAAAAGCAGCCGGATAAGATTGAATAAGATTCGCGAATATATCAAAATCCTTGCCATACACGGCGCGACGATGGGCGAGCCGTACATGAAGAAGATCGGCGGCGATATATGGGAGCTGCGTCCTTTAAGCGACAGGATTTTATTTGCGGCATGGACGGGCAAGAGTTTTGTTTTGCTCAGTCACTTTGTGAAGAAATCACAAAAAACACCACCCGCTGAGATTGAAAAGGCAAAGCGGCTTTTGAAGGACTATAAGGAAAGAGGCGAAGACAATGGGGAAAGGCTATAAAGAAGCGTTAGCAGAAGCACAAGTTGCCTTAGAGGACTTGAAGGAACGAGGCGATGAGGCAATCGGCGGAGAATGGGATGATACGTTCGATAAGGAGCTGTTCACGCCGGAGGAGATCGTTGCGAGTGATTTACGCGTAGCCTTGATCAGTGAACTGGTCAAGGCGCGAAACGAAAAAGGCATTACGCAACGAAGGCTGGAGGAATTAAGCGGCGTGCGGCAGCCTGTAATCGCACGGATTGAAAAAGGCAATATCAGTCCGCAGATCGGAACGCTGATCAAAATGCTGGCACCGTTAGGAAAAACGATAAAGATTGTGCCGCTTCCATCTGCACAGTAAGAGATACGACATCTATATGTGAGGCGTAAAGCAAGGCGAGGAGGCAGACGATGAAGAGGGCTTTGATTACGGGGGTTACGGGGCAGGATGGGTCTTATTTGGCGGAGCTTTTGCTGGATAAGGGCTATGAGGTGCATGGCGTGGTGCGGCGGCACAGTACGCCCTGTACGGAGCGGATTGATCCCTTGCTTTCGGCGGAGGAGCTTTCCGAGCGGTTCTTTTTGCATTACGGGGATTTGACGGATGGGATGAACTTGCTGCGGCTGATGTCGGAGGTGGCGCCGGACGAGGTGTACAATTTGGCGGCGCAGTCTCATGTGGCGGTGTCCTTTAAGGTGCCGGAGTATACGGCGGAGGCCACGGGGGTGGGGACGCTGAAGCTCTTGGAGGCGATTCGGCTCTACGGGAAGCCCTGCCGCTTTTATCAGGCGTCGACGTCGGAGCTGTTTGGGGGGCTGCCGGAGACGGCGCCTCAGAGTGAAGCGACGCCGTTTTATCCCAAGTCGCCCTATGGCGCAGCGAAGCTCTATTCTTATTGGATCACAGTGAATTACCGCGAGGCATACGGGATGTTCGCGGCGAATGGGATCCTGTTCAACCATGAGTCGCCCCGCCGGGGGGAGACCTTTGTGACCCGGAAGATCACCATCGGGGCGGCGAAGATCTTGGCGGGGAAGATGGATCATCTGACCTTGGGGAATCTTGACGCCAAGCGGGATTGGGGCTTTGCCGGGGATTATGTGGAGGGCATGTGGCGCATGTTGCAGCAGGAGAAGCCCGACGATTATGTGCTGGCGACGAATGAAACCCATACGGTGCGGGAGTTTGTGGAATTAGCGTTTCGGGAGGCAGCGGAGATCGAGATCGCGTGGCGCGGCACGGGGGCGGAGGAGAAGGGCTATTGCCGCAAAACAGGCCGTCTTTTGGTGGACGTGGATCCGCACTTTTTCCGCCCGGCGGAAGTGGAGCTTCTCTGGGGAGATTCCTCCAAAGCGGAGCGGGTGCTGGGCTGGCGGCGGCAGGTGGATTTCCCGGCCCTCGTCCGCTTGATGGTGAAGGCCGATTTAGCGAAATACGGTCACTGAGAGGAGGGGGCGCCGCGTGCATATCGTACTTCTTTCCGGTGGATCGGGAAAGCGGCTCTGGCCCCTTTCCAACGAGATCCGTTCCAAGCAGTTTATTCCCATCTTTCCTCAGCGGGATGGGACGTATCTTTCCATGGTACAGCGGGTGTATCGGCAGATTCTTCGGGCCGATGCCGAGGCGAGGGTGACCGTTGCCACGGCGAAGGGGCAGGTGGCGACGCTCCGGGGGCAGCTCGGGGAAGCGGTGACACTTTCTGTGGAACCCTGCCGCCGGGACACGTTCCCGGCTATTGCCTTGGTGAGCGCTTATCTTCACGATGTACAAGGGGTGGCTGGCGATGAGGCTGTCGCCTTTTGTCCGGTGGATCCCTATGTGGAGGATGATTATTTTGCGGCGGTGCGGGAGCTCACCGATTTAGCGGCGCAGGAGGGCGGCCTCTTTCTCATGGGGATAGAGCCGACGTACCCTAGCGCAAAGTATGGGTATATATTTCCCTTGGACAAGGCGCGGCTCAGCCGGGTGGGTTCCTTTGAGGAAAAGCCCACGGAGGAAGCGGCGGCGGCCTACATTCAGCGCGGCGCCCTTTGGAACAGCGGCGTCTTTGCCTGCCGTTTAGGGTATGTCTTAGAGAAGGCCCAGACGCTACTGGGGGGGGTTGGCTATGAGGCGCTTTTGGCGCAGTACGAAGCGATCGATCCCATCAGCTTCGATTACGCCGTGGTGGAAAAGGAGCCGAACCTTTCTGTCCTGCGCTACGCCGGAACGTGGAAGGATTTGGGGACGTGGAACACGCTGACGGAAATTATGGAGGTGCCGTCCATCGGCGATGTGACCATGGACGAGGGCTGCGGCGGCACTCAGGTCGTCAATGAGATGGACGTGCCGGTTCTCTGCCTGGGGGTGAGAGATGCCGTGGTGGCGGCCAGCCCCGAAGGAATTTTGGTGGCGGATAAGCGCTGTTCCAGCTATATTAAGCCTTATGTGGAACGGTTTACCCGGGCGGCCATGTTTGCTGAGAAGTCCTGGGGCAGTTTTCGCATTTTGGACGTGGGGGAGGAGAGCTTCGTCATCAAGGTGACGCTCCGCGCCGGGCACGCCATGAACTACCATAGCCACGCCCACCGGGCGGAGGTTTGGACGGTGGTGGGCGGTCATGGCGAAGTCCTCGTAGACGGGGTGCGCCGGGCGGTAAGGGTCGGCGACGTGGTGCGCCTGCCGGTGGGATGTAAGCACAAGGCAGCCGCGGCGGAGGACATGACTCTCATCGAAGTACAGATGGGAACAGACATTTCCCGGGAGGATAAGATCAAGTGGCCGGAGCCGAAGGGTGAAGCTGTTGTCCGTGGGAATGCGAGGGGAAGCGACGAAGCATGATGGAAAAGGACGCGAAGATCTATGTGGCGGGGCATCGCGGCATGGTGGGGGCGGCGATCTTGAGAGAACTCACCCGGCAGGGCTATCAGAATATTGTGACCCGTACCCATGCTGAATTAGACCTCTGCCGGCAGGCGGCGGTGGAGGAATTTTTCGCCGCTGAGCGGCCAGCCTACGTTTTTTTAGCGGCGGCGAAGGTGGGGG
>CAJPQU010000011.1 GCA_905372875.1 uncultured Schwartzia sp.
CCGTCATTGATAACGCCCATCAGGATATTCCCTTGGCGGCGGTTCTGCATTCCCCCATTGTGGGGATGCGAGGGGAAGAATTGGCGGAGATCCGCGCCGCTGCGCCGGAAGGCGATTTCTTTACGGCTTTGCTGGCTTCGTCTAATGAGAAAGCGACAACCTTTATCGCCCGTCTGCGCCGTTGGCGTACGCTGTCCCGGCGCGTGGGGGTGCCGGAACTTATCTGGCAGCTTTATCGGGAAACGGGCTATTATGATTATGTGGGGGCGCAGCCCGGCGGCCTCGTCCGACAGGCCAACCTGCGGATGCTTTCGGATCGGGCGGCGGATTATGAAAAAACAAATTTCCGCGGCCTCTTTCGTTTTCTGCAGTTCATTCGTCAGATGAGGGATCGGGATACGGACCTCTCGGCGGCACGTACCTTGGGCGAAAAGGAAGATGTGGTGCGGGTGATGACGGTTCATAAGAGCAAGGGGCTGGAATTTCCCGTCGTCATTTTAGCAGATTTAGGTAAGGCATTTAATATGCAGGATGCCCGGAGCGATCTGCTCATTCACCGCACCCTGGGGTTGGGGATTTTTAAAAGCGAATCGGACGGCGTCATCACCTGGCGCTATCCAACTCTTGCCCGTCAGGCGGTGGCTTCACGTCTGCGGCGGGAGTGTAAGGCGGAAGAGTTGAGGGCGCTGTATGTGGCTATGACCCGGGCCCGGGAAAAACTCATCCTTGTCGCTTCGGTGCCGTCGCTCCCTAAGCGAGCGGTAAAATGGTGCCGCCCTCTCATGACGCTGGCAACGGCGATCTCCGGCGGCGACGTGCTGGAAGCGAACAGTTGGTTGGATTGGATCGCCATGGCGGTGGCGCGTCACCCCGAGGGCGGGGCGGAGATCCGGGAAGCAGCGGGTGAAGAAGACGTTCCGGCGATCCCTTACGACAGCAATCGGTTTGGTGTCCCCCGCTGGCAGGTGCAGATTGTCCTGCCGGCGGGCACCGCTCCTACGGTCAAGGCGAAGACGGAGGGTGTTTGGCTGGAGCGGCTTCGGCGGCGGGAAGCGTTTCCCCTTGTCAAAGATGACGATCGCCTTACCCGATTGAGCTGGCGGTATCCTTACCCGGCTCGAATACCGGCGAAGATTACGGTGACGGAATGGAAGCGCCGTCAAGGCGAGGCGGAAGGGGATATGATTTTCCCCTCCGTTTTTCGTGGAGACGCGACGGATTTTTTGCCTCCCGCTTTTTTGGCGACGGAGAAGAAAAAGCCTTCGGGAGCGGCCTATGGTACTCTTATGCACGATGTGTTGCAGCGCCTTGATTTTTCGGGATCCGGTGACTCGGAAGATGTGCGGGCACAGATAAGCGCTATGACAGAGGCAGGGTATTTGACGGTGGAAGAAGCGCAAGAGGTACGGGTAGAGGCGCTGACAACCTTTTTGGCATCCCCTTTAGGGCAAAGGGCGCGGCAGGCGAAAAATTGTTGGCGGGAGCAGGCCTTCGGCCTTTTGCTGCCCGCCCGTGAGGTGGCACCGGAAGCGGCGGAGAACGACGAGGTTTATGTGCAGGGCGTCATCGATCTTTTTTTTGAAGAAAAGGACGGAGGGATTGTGCTGGCGGATTATAAGACCGATCGGGAAACGACGCCCGATCTTATTCGTCACCGCTATCAGGTGCAGATGAACCTTTATGCCCGTGCCATTCAGCACATCTTGGGGAAAGCGCCGAAGGAGATATACATCTACCGCCTCTTTAACGGCGATACGGTGGACATGGGAAATATTGAGGCACCTGATGTACGGCTCGTAAAGTTTTCGACGAATTTTTTTGAAGGGTGAGGAACAGTAAACGCCGCCTTTCCGTATTTTTCATAAAAACTTCCGAAAGTGTATGTTATCCTATGGAAAATCACGGTGATTGCAGATCGCCGTGGCAGGTGAAAGGAGAAAGTCATGGAGTGTGAACGGTGCGGAGCACAGCTTGATGCAGAAGGCCGTTGCCCTTCCTGCGAGGCGGAAGAGGAACGGGTACGAATCATGACCGGGGAGGAAAAGAGAGACTATCAGGGGATTACCATCGAAGAAGACGGGGCGGAGGAAGATATTCGCTTTGAGCGCCGAGAAAATCCATGGCGGCGTGTACGCTGGACGTCGGTGGGCGCATCTTCGTGGTCAGATCGGATCATCGAGGGGCTTGTCATCGCAGGGATTGCGGCCTTTATTTTTTTCGTCGCACTACCGATAGCCGCGCTGGTAGTTCTCATCGGTATCGTCGGCTGGCTTCTTTCTCGTATTTTTTCTTTGTGACGGTTTTAGAAAGTGTTTATGGTTTGTTGCGAAAGGCTTTAGTGGGTGTTTAACTTCCTCTCTTATACTCGAGGTGTCGGTCAAGAGAAACATCGATATAAGGAGGAATTTATCATGAACAGGCAGCTTTATATTGAGACGCTCAAGCCTTATATGAAAAAGGCGGGAATCGTACTGCTTTTAGGGGCGGTAATCGCCGGGGCGGGCGGCTGGTATAAGCATACGCTTAGTCAGGAAAAGCACGCCCAGAAGGAACGCGCCTATGTGACGATGATCACGGCGCAGGCACAGCAGAACGCCGTATCTCTCATCGAGGAGAGTACCGTGCGTTCCCTTACGGCGGATGCTATCGGGCAGGAAGAGACCGCCATCCAGTTCCGGGAAATCACATTGCGAGATATAGCGCGGGCGGATGGGAAACGGGAAGGGAAAGCAGCGAAACACCACCGGGAAGCTAAAAATAACGCCGGGAACGAGATAACAGTGACTCCGACAGCGACGGCGTCTCAGAATACCGCCGCTGCGCCGGCGCCTGCGGCGGCTCCGGTTCCGGCGATCGCTTTCCGTCCCGTTTACAAGGTAAGCTGCCGGGTGGATCGGGTCAAATATAAGCTGAACATTGACGCTGTATCCGGTAAGGTCTTGAGCATCAAGTGCGATGCCTGATCTTCACCGTGCCGGGAAATACACAAAAATCCGACGCCCCAAAGGGGCGCCGGATTTTTTGGTGCGTTTTTATGCCTTGCCGTTGCAGCCTAAGACGTGGACGAGTTTGTGCTTGACCAATTCTTTGATGTAAGCGCGGGCCGGTTTCAGATATTCTCTGGGATCAAAGGCCGCCGGATGTGCCGCCATATACTCGCGAATGCCGGCCGTCATGGCCAGACGCAGGTCGGAATCAATGTTGATCTTGCAAACCGCCGATTTGGCGGCGCGGCGGAGCTGCTCCTCGGGGATGCCGATGGCGTCGTCTAATTTGCCGCCGTTTTCATTGATGATTTTGACATATTTCGGAATGACGGAAGAGGAGCCATGGAGAACGATGGGGTAATTGGGCAGCCGTTTCTCAATCTCGGCCAAGATGTCAAAGCGCAGCTCTGGCGGCACGAGGACGCCCTCCGCGTTGCGGGTGCATTGTTCCGGCTTGAATTTAAATGCGCCGTGGCTGGTGCCGATGGCGATGGCTAAGGAATCGACCCCGGTTTTTTCCACAAATTCTTCCACTTCGTCGGGACGGGTATAGGAGGCGTCAGCCGCGTTCACCTTTACATCGTCCTCAATGCCGGCCAATTTTCCTAACTCGCCCTCCACCACGACGCCGTGGGCATGGGCGTACTCCACGACCTTTTTTGTCAGGGCGATGTTATCTTCAAAACTGTGCTGGGACCCGTCGATCATGACGGAGGTAAAGCCGCCGTCCACACAGGCCTTGCAGATGTCGAAATCTGCACCGTGATCCAAATGCAAGCAGATGGGGAGATCCGTATCCTCCAGCGCCGCTTCCACCAACTTCATCAGATAGGCGTGCTTTGCGTACTTCCTGGCTCCGGCGGATACCTGAAGGATCAAAGGGGCGTTTTCTTCCTTAGCGGCTTCCGTAATCCCTTGGACGATTTCCATGTTGTTGACATTGAAGGCACCGATGGCATAGCCGCCTTCATAGGCTTTTTTAAACATTTCCCGGGATGTGACTAATGGCATTTTTCTTACCTCCTCAGCAAATGGATAGTCAGATGGGCTGCTTCTTATACTTAACCGTTAAACGCAGGCGACGTTTTGCCCGTCTTTATGAAAAATGGTTAAGTATATATTTTAACTATGCGCCCGCTCCCTGCGGTCGCGTTCCTAAGTGTTCATATTATACCATAGATTGGAGGCGTGCCATAGAGAAAAGATAACAATTTACTAACGTATCAAAAAAATAATTCTCGAAAAGTCTCAGCCCAATCAGGCCCTTCCCAAAGATTGCCCAAGCGCAGAAAATCCTCGGGAGGAGGTACGCTGACAGAGAGCGGCTGTCGGGTAACGGGATGGGTGAGATCGAGGCGAAAGGCGTGAAGAGCTTGCCGATGGATGAAGGGAGAAGGGGCCCCATAGAGATCGTCGCCTAAAAGAGGATGGCCAATGGCGGCTAAGTGGACACGGATCTGATGCGTGCGGCCGGTGACAGGAGACAAGGCTAAGAGCGACAACTCCCTTGCCTTTGTCAGCAGGCGGTAGGATGTTTGGGCGGGTCGTCCCTCCGGAGACGGTTGTTGCTCAATCAGGCTTCCCGGTTTGCGCCTCAAAGCGATATCTATGACGCCTTCCGACGAGCGCAGACATCCTGTGGCAACGCCCAGATAATGGCGGCAAAAACGAGGGCCGGCTGTATCAGTGAGACAGGCTTGGATATGCGGTTGCTTAGCGATGAGGAGCAATCCTGAAGTATTTCGGTCCAAGCGATGCAGTGGATGAAAGATCAGGTTTTGTCCTGTCTGCTGATAATAATAGGTCACGGCGTTGGCCAGCGTTGCTTCCGGGCGTTGACGGGAAACGGGATGGACAAGCTGAGCGGCAGGTTTATTGACGATGAGGAGCGCCTCGTCTTCATAGCGAATATCGAGGGGGAGGGGGAGAGGTTCGATGGCTGAGGTCTCCGCTAACTCGCAGGTCAATTCGTCGCCGGGATGCAGGATGGTCAGCGCAGCAATAACAGGCTGTCCGTTGACGGTGATTGTACCGTTGTGCTTTAGGCTGCGCCACAGGTGGAGCGAAACGCCCTGACGTTTCAAAAAAGCCCTGACAGAAAGTGCCGTCAGGGCCTCAGGGATGATGTAATGAAGCCTCATTTCTTTTGATTCCCAGCCGTCGGAGCAATGAAGCGAAAGGCCAGACTCAAGAGGATAGCGATGACGGTGGCCAGCGCCATGCCCTTTAGGGTGACGGCACCGATGGTGATGCTGGCGGTACTGACACCGACGCCTAAGACAATGGAGGTTAGGATCAGGTTGATGGGTTTATTGTAGTCTACCTTGGAATCTACTAAAATGCGGATTCCCGAGGTGGCGATGACGCCGAAAAGAAGCAGCGAGACGCCGCCCATCACCGGCGTGGGAATACCCTGGATAGCAGCGGAGAGCAGAATTGCGCAGACTGCCGCGCCGCCGATAACCCAAGTGCTGAAAACTTTAGTGATGGCAAGAACACCGATGTTTTCCCCGTACGTCGTATTCGGGGTGGAGCCGAAGAAACCCGAAAGGACGGTGGAAAGGCCGTTGCCTAAGAGAGAGCGATCTAAGCCTGGATCTTTTGTCAGATCGCTGCCTACGATGTTCCCCGTGACGATGAGATGACCGATATGCTCGGCGATTACCACTAAAGCTGCGGGGATGATGACGAGAATGGCATTCAGATTGAATTGGGGCGTGTAAAACGTAGGCAGAGAAAACCACGGGGTGGTCATGACCGGCGTCCAGTCCACCAGTCCAGCCATCGCAGCGACGATGTAGCCGCCCACGACGCCGATGAGGATCGGCAGGATAGCCAAGAGGCCGCGGCAGGCAACGGCGCAGATGACGGTGATAAGAAGGGTGGATAGGGAAACAAAAATCGTCGTCGGATCAGGGTGTTCTGCTGTGAGCCCTGCCATGCCTGCCGCCGTGGGCATGAGTTCCAGTCCGATGACGGCGACGATGGCTCCCATGGCTGCCGGGGGAAACAGCGTGTCGATCCAGGCAGTTCCCATAAGTCGCACTAATATGCCTACGCCGCAGAAGATAAGGCCCACGGCGATGAAACCGCCCAGTGCCGCTTCGTACCCGTATTGTGTGAGGACGAGGAAGACCGGCGAGAGAAAGGCGAAGCTTGAGCCCAGATACGCGGGAATCTTTCCTCGGCATAAAATAAGATAGAGCAAGGTACCGATGCCGTTAAAGAGCAAGACCGTGGCCGGATTGATCTTGAAAAGGATCGGCACCAAGACCGTGGAGCCGAACATGGCAAACAGGTGCTGCAAACTCAGGGGGATGGCCTTGGACAAAGGCGGCCGTTCGTTTACCGGGATGATAGAGTCTTCGTTCATGAAAGGCAACAACTCCTTCGGTTGATTCTCTCTTAATGTAGCATAGCCGTTTCGCTTTGTCCATATACACATATGGTCACGGTCAGGCAATATTTTTCTCGGCCTCTCGGGGTGTATACGGGTCAGAAAAGGATATCTCTGTGATAAAGCGACGCGGTTGTATATTCCGCGGTTCAACGGTATAATATAAAGGAATATCCAGAGAAATGAAGGGTTGATCGTGAAACTGATTTCTATTGTGGTACCTGTATATAATGAGGAAGCGAATCTTCAGCATTTCTATGAGACGGTTTGCGCCGTGATGGCGCCGCTTTCTTATAGGTTTGAATTGGTCTTTGTGGACGACGGTTCGAAAGACGAGAGTCGAGCGATTTTACATCAGCTGGAGATGAACGATACACGGGTGCAGCCGATCTTTTTGGCGCGTAATTCCGGCCATCAGTTGGCACTGACCTGCGGACTTGATTACGCCGACGGGGATGCGGTGATCACCATGGATGGAGACATGCAGCATCCGCCGGAGCTTATTCCCGAACTGATCCGTGAGTGGGAAGCGGGCTGGGAGGTGGTGCAGACCATCCGAGTTACTACGGAGGGCGTATCCCTTCTTAAAAAAAGTACGTCAGCCCTTTATTATAAGCTGCTCAATATGATATCCAACGTACGTATTCAGCCGGGCGGTTCGGATTTTCGCCTAATGGATCGGAAGGTGGTGCTGGCTTTCCGGCGCTATCGGGAACATGCGCGCTTTATTCGCGGCTTAATCGGTTCCATGGGGTATCGGCAGAAACAGATTGAGTTTGTAGCGCCGCCGCGCTTCGCCGGGGTGTCGAAATTTTCTCCCCGTAAGATGATGCATTTCGCTCTCGACGGCATCTTGGCTTTTTCCACTTTGCCACTGCGTTTTGGCCTTTATGCGGGGATTTTGAGCGGTGTAGTCAGTTTTATTCTCTTTCTTCACGTTCTGTTTGTGAAGTATGTGGAAAATGACGCAGTGCCGGGATGGGCTACGATCTTGGCCTGTGTTCTCTTTTTTGGTGGGGTACAGCTCATTAGCCTGGGGATCATGGGGGAATATATCGGCCGCATTTTCGAGGAAACAAAGGGGCGTCCCCTGTATCTTATCGCGCGGGATAAACCGGCGATCTTAGCGGAAGAACAAAAATGCCGGGAAACGGCAGAGAAACTGACAGCGAATACCGATGGGATATTGTCGGCAGGGAGGTGAGCGCATGTGCCAGTGGCCGGATTCCTTTTTCCTGGTGCGGCTGCGGCAGGAAGCATACCGGTACACGATGATTGTCCTGGGCTGCCTCTTTTGCGCCTGGGGGTACGATATGTTTTTGATTCCCGCGCGTCTCATGGCGGGAGGCATCAGCGGTGTTGCCATCGTCGTTTACTACCTCACGGGGTGGCCGGTAGGCGTCCAGCTTTTGGTTTATAATCTCCCCATTTTGGCCTTGGCATGGCGGGTTTTTGGCTGGCAGTACGCCATGGATACCGTCATTGGAACAGTGGTATTTTCCGTCTGCGTGGACTGGCTGAATTTTTTAAGCACGTATCATGTCGTCGGCGATATCATGCTGAACGCCATCTTCGGCGGCGTACTGGCAGGAGTAGGTTTTGGTTTCATCTTTCGCGCCCGGGCCAATTCAGGAGGCTTGGATGTCGTGGGGGCGGTGGTGAAGAAATATTATTCCTTTGATATGGGAACCGCCATTTTTGTTCTCAACATCGGAATTATCTTTTTAGGTGTGAGGCTTTTCGATGTGGAGACGGCGCTTTTTACGCTGGTTTCCATCTATTTGACAGCGGCGCTGACCAACCGCGTGGTGGCAGGATTTAACCGGGAGAAACAAATTCTCATTGTGTCTCCTCGCGCAGAGGAGATCGCGGCGCGGATTATGGCTCGCACGGGCCGGGGCGTGACCGTATTTGACGGGCGCGGCGCTTTTACCGGGGAGCATAAGGATATTCTTTTTGTCATCGCCAGTCTGACCCAGGTGAGTACGGTAAAGTTCATCGTGGATGCGTTTGATCCTACGGCTTTCATGATCGTGTCTGATACCTCCGAGGTCATGGGCCGCGGATTTACCTTGGAAAATCACTTGCAAGCTGAGGAAAAGCACCGTTTGAAGGAATTGCAGCAAGAGGATGCCAGGCGTTGACGGGATGAGGGGTGTAAGTGCGAAATTTTGGCGGCGGTTGAAGTTTTTAAGACCTGACGGCAAATATATGGGAAAAGACGGCTCTGGCCGTCTTTTTCCATAAGAGAAGGAAAGGAGCGCGGCGGTATGCTTTTAGCGGCACGGCAGGCACAGGATATTGTGGAAGATATCGGCGCTATCGTTCGGCAAAATATTAATATGATGGACGGTGACGGGGTGATTATTGCCAGTACCGATCCGACACGTTTGGGAAATTTTCATGAAGGGGCGAAGCGCATTATTGACGAAGGGTTGACCGAGCTTTACGTTACACCGGATGTTGCTGAACGGGCTATGCCGCCCATGCGGGTAGGCATCAATCTGCCCATTACCTATGATCATCGTATTGTCGGCGTGGTGGGGATTACTGGAGAATATGAACAGGTCATCGGTTACGGACAGATTGTCAAGAAGATGACGGAGATCCTCATTCGAGAACAGGTGCAGGAGGAGGCGCGACGTCTCGATCTTCGGGTGACCAGCCGCTTTTTAGAAGAGTGGGTATTGGGTGCGGGCATCCTGCGTCCGGCTCTTTTAGCCGAACGCGGCCGTCAACTGGGTATCGATATTCGGCGGCCGCGGCGGGTCATGGTGGTGAGTTTAGACGATGTGGAGGATCATATTGATTCATTGGCGGGACAGGAACTTATCGAACAAGTGGAAAATGCGGTGTTGGATATCGTACGCTGCGACTCTACCACCTTGGTATTACGGAACGCGGCGCGGCAAATCCTTCTTTTGGGGGAGGCGGATAATAATTGCCTGCTTGCTTTAGCTAAAAAATTGGCGACCATGGTGCAGTCTCGCTTTCAAAAAACGTTGCGCGTCGGTTTTGATGGCATGAGCGGCAATATTCATGAAGCCTATGGACAGGCAGACCGTGCTTGGCGTACGGCGGCCTCGCTGCCTGCCAGGATAGCCGGATTTGGCGAATTGGATTTAGAGTTCTTTCTGCAAGAGATTTCCACCCAGACGAAGTTTGATTATATAGAAAAGATTTTCCGCGCTTATGCCGCTAGGGAACGGGAACCGGTGATGGAGCTTCTGCGGGCTTATTTCGCGGCAGGTGGATCCCTAAAACGGACGGCTGATCGCCTCTTCATTCACAAGAATACCTTGCAATATAAATTACGCCGTTTAGAGCAGATGACGGGCTACGATGTCCGGCAGCCGCGCCACGCGGCCGTGTTTGCCATGGCTTTGCAATTTTACGACGAGATGCGGCAGGAAGAAAAAGCCTGGTAAAAACTGTGCCGGACAAAGGACTTTCTCTCAATATAAAGAGAAGCCTTTTTTATGGGGAAGTTATGGACTTTTGACCAAAAATTTTGAGAGATATATGGGTTTTATAACATAGACGACGTAAGAGAAAATTTTTATAATGAAAGTAAATTTGGGGATATTGAATTAGAATCCACGCTATCGTGAGTGCTCTGCGCCATGAGCGCCCGCGAAAAAAGGAGGTGGAAAGATGGGGATTTCTCTCAAGGTATTAGTAGAAGATACCGGCTCGGAGCATCAGGCATTGGGAAAGGAGCACGGCTTATCTGTTTATGTGGAGACGCCTCAATCGCGCTTTGTCTTTGATTGTGGCGCCAGCGGGTTATCCTGGCGCAACGCGCTCCTCATGGGGGTAAAATTAACCCGGGTAGAATTTGTTGTGATCAGTCATGCGCACTATGATCACGCTGGTGGTTTCCCGTCGCTCTTGGAGCGGGTGAAAATCCGGCGGCTTTATACGGGCCCCGGGTTTTGGAAGGAGAAGTTTGCGGCTGCTCCGGAAGGGAGGAAATATACGTATCTGGGGGCCGGGTTTACGGCGTCAGATTTGCAGGACTGGCAGGTAGAGCAAAATATTTGTGAAGATCTATTGCCACTTGACGATACGGCGTGGCTGGTAGGGGCGTTTGTCCGGCAGGAGCCGATGGAGACGATCCCGGCGCGGTTTGTCCGGGGCGAAGAGAAACGTCCCGATGATTTCCGTGACGAGATATGTCTCGTTTTACGGGAAGGAGACGGTGTGGCCCTCGTTACCGGCTGTGCCCATCCCGGCATTTTGAATATGGTCCGGACGGTACACGAGCGGCTAAAACTCCCGGTGCGCAGCGTGGTAGGCGGCACGCATTTGAAAGAGGCTTCCGCGGAGCGTATCGAACGGACGCTGGCAGCTCTGCGGGGGATGGGGCTTTGCCGCATGGGCCTTTGTCATTGTTCTGGGGATGCGGTGCGAGAGCGTTTAGCAGTGGATGACGTTGCCGGATGTTCCTTGGGAACGGGAGATTTGATCGAATTTTAATCATTTGGAGGAGGGTTCGTTATGTCAGGTTTATTCATGGGGGCAGTTATCATCCTGGCGGTCATCATTATGATCGTTGCCATCAGTAAATACAAACAGCATCCCTTCGTCGTTATGATCTTAGTTTCCATTTTTGTTGGGCTTGTCTGCGGCATGCCGGCGGATAAGGTCATTGCGACGGTCAAAAGCGGATTTGGCGGAATTTTGTCCAGCATTGGCATCGTCATTGTCGCTGGAACCATCATTGGCACCATCTTGGAAAAAACAGGCGCCGCCCTGGTCATGGCGAATACCATTCTGGGCGTAGTAGGCAAGGCGCGCTCCGTTCTTACCATGAGTCTTACGGGGTATGTGACGGGGATTCCCGTATTTTGCGATTCCGGCTTCGTCATTTTGTCTCCCATTGCCCGGGCGTTAGCGGATCGTTCCCGTACGTCCTTAGCGGTTATGGGGACGGCGTTAAGTTCCGGCCTCTACGCTACCCACTGCCTTGTGCCGCCGACGCCGGGGCCCATCGCTATGGCCGGGACACTGAACGCAGATTTGGGCATGGTCATCGGGGTGGGGCTGGTGACTTCCATTCCGGCGACGCTGGCCGGGCTTCTTTACGCGAAAAAGGTGGCGGTACGTTACGATATCCCGGCCAATCCAGAGTTTACCGTGGAAGAGCTGATGGACAAATATGGTAAACTCCCTAGCGTCTGCCATAGTTTCTCACCGATTATCCTTCCCATCCTGCTCATCGCTTTGAAATCCGTTGCTGATTTTCCTTCTCATCCCTTGGGGGTGGGAGCCCTTAAAACCTTTGCTTCCTTCATCGGTGACCCGGTTATTGCACTCCTTATCGGCATATTTTTAGCTATGACGCTCATTCCGGCTTCGGAAGGGGAAAATAAGTTCGAATGGATGAGCCAAGGTGTACTGAATTCCGCGTCCATCCTTGTCATCACCGGGGCAGGAGGCGCTTTTGGCGCGATCTTAAAAAGCCTGCCCCTGGCGGATGCGCTTTCCTCAACTCTGCTTTCCCTTTCGATTGGTGTATTCCTGCCTTTTATCATCTCGGCGCTTTTAAAAACTGCCATGGGGGCGTCCACAGTGGCTATGATTGTGACTTCGGCTATGGTTGCTCCTATGATGCCGTCCCTTGGCTTTGAAACAGAGATGGGGAAGGCATTGGTTATCATGGCGATCGGAGCCGGTTCGATGTGCGTTTCTCATGCCAATGATTCCTATTTTTGGGTTGTCTCGCAGTTTTCTGATATGACGACGAATGTGGCCTATAAGTGCCAGACCGGCGTCACCTTCGTAGAAGGCATCGTGACCGTGGCCTTTGTGTACCTTATGTCTTTGATCTTCTGCTGATCCAGGAGGCATAGGGTATGGACAAGGTGGTTATCATTCCCGATTCTTTTAAGGGGACGCTGTCGTCTAAAGAGGTGGCAGCGCTGATGGGAGAAGCCGTGGGATCTGTCTTTCCAGAAGCGGATCGGATGCTTTTGCCTATCGGAGACGGCGGGGAGGGGACGGTGGAGTCTTTTTTGACTTCGCTTGGCGGGGAACGAGTAGAAACGACGGTATGTGGGCCGTTTTTTACCCCAGTGTCATCTTTTTATGGCCGTTTGCCTGATGGTACAGTAGTCATTGAAATGGCGGCGGCAGCGGGGTTGCCTCTGGTGGGAAATCGTCGTGAGGTGGAACAAACAACGACCTTTGGCGTGGGGGAACTCATGGGAAAAGCCCTTGAGGAAGGAGCAAAGCATATCATTCTCGGGCTGGGGGGCAGTGCCACCAACGACGGCGGCTGCGGTGCGGCAGCTGCCTTGGGGGCGGTGTTCAACGATGAAACGGGAAACTCCTTTGTGCCTACGGGGGCGACACTGAAGATGATCCATCATATCGATATGGAGCTGCTGTACCGCCGTCTTCACGGGATAACAGTGACGGTGATGTGCGATATCGATAATCCGCTCTGCGGGGAGAGTGGTGCGGCGGCAGTGTTCGGCCCCCAAAAAGGGGCTGACGCAGCTATGGTGCACCGATTGGATGACGGGTTGGCGCATTTGGCTGCCGTGGTGCGGCAAGACTTTGGAATTTCCATCGCCGATAAGCCGGGTGCGGGAGCGGCGGGGGGCATGGGCGCGGGGGCAGCAGCTTTTTTTAGCGGTAGACTCAGGCGTGGTATTGATGTGGTCCTTGATACCGTACGTTTTGAGGAAAAGGCTGTTGGGGCCGACATGGTTTTCACCGGGGAAGGCTGTTTTGATGCCCAGTCTTTGATGGGGAAAGCGGTGGGTGGTGTTGCCTGTCGAGCTAAGGCCATGCATTTGCCGGTGACAGTGCTCGCGGGGGCCATTGCCGATGAGGTGGATGAGGAGTCTGCGCTGAAGGCGGGCATAAGCGCTTTCTTCAGTATTAATCAAGCGCCGCTGCCTTTTTCTGAGGCCGCGCCCCGCAGCCGAGAAAATCTTTTCCGTACCATGAAAAATCTGCTGCGATTGTGGAAAATGGCTCGTATGATGTAAAAAAGGCCGCCCATCCTGCCCGTGCGGATGGACGGCCTTTTAGCGCGGTTTCCTTTTAAATATCGCTCTTTTCCACAGCGTCGAAGATAGCAGTAATCTCTGGGGACGGTTCCCGATCCAATGTGCTCACGATAAAGATGGCGAGGCTGGCGACGAAGAAGCCGGGGATGATCTCGTAGAGTCCCCAGAGGGAGAATTGTTTCCAGAGGAGGACGGTGATGCCGCCGGTAACGATGCCGGCTAATATGCCGTTTCTGGTGGTGCGCCGCCAGAAGAGAGAGGCTAAAAGGGCGGGGCCGAAAGCCGCGCCAAAGCCCGCCCAAGCGTAGGCCACGATGTCTAAGATGAGATTCTGAGGATTGAGGCCGAGTCCAATGGCGATGGCAGCGATGATCAAGACAGAGAGACGGCTGACCCAGACTAATTCTTTCGTCCCTGCGTCTTTTTGGAGGAGGGTATGGTAGAAATCTTGGGCAAAGGCGGACGCTGCCACTAAGAGTTGGGCGGAGGCCGTACTCATGATGGCCGCTAACACCGCGGACAATATGATTCCCGCGGCAAAGGGGGAAAAGATCATGTGGGTCATGACGAGAAAGACGGTTTCACAGTCTGTGCCGGATAAGGGCACGGTCAGGTATACCTTGCCCACTAAGCCGACGATGACGGCCGCGCTCAGAGAGATGGCCACCCATGTCATGGCGATGCGGGTGGCTTGTTTTAATTCTCGCGACGAGCTGATGGCCATGAAGCGGACGAGAATGTGAGGCTGGCCGAAGTAGCCGAGTCCCCAGCCCATAAGGGAAATAAATTCGATGAAGGAGAGCGTGGATCCGTCGGGCTTGGTAAAGGGGTCAAAGAAAGACGGGGCCATGGCGTACAGCCCTTCCGCGGCGGGGGCGGCACCGCCTAACGCGACGGCACCTGCTGCCGGGACGATGAGAATGGCAAAGAACATCATGACGCCTTGGATGAAGTCTGTCCAGCAAACAGCCAAAAAGCCGCCGACGAAGGTGTAAAAGACAACGACGAAAGCCCCTAAAAGAAGCGAGTAAGCGTAAGGCAGGCCGAAGATGGTTTCAAAGAGCTTACCGCTGGCCACAAAGCCGGATGAGGTGTAGATAATGAAAAAGATCAAGATAAAGATGGCGGGAATAATGCGCAGAAGGTTGCTTTCATCATGGTAGCGGTTGCGGAAAAAGTCCGGCAGGGTCAGAGAATTATTGGCTAATTCTGTATATTTTCGCAGGCGGGCGGCGATGAATTTCCAGTTGGCGAAGGTGCCGAGGGCAAGGCCGAGAGCAATCCAACTGGCATTCAACCCAGCGACGTAAGCGTAACCAGGAAGCCCCATAAGCATCCAGCCGCTCATATCTGAAGCCTCTGCACTCATGGATGTAACCCAGGCGCCCAGACGCCGGTTCCCGAGGATATAATCTGCCATGTTATGGGTGCGGCGATAATGATAAATGCCGATGCTCATCATGGCTAACAGGTAGAGGATAAAAGCGGTGATAATGTAAATATTGTTGGACAAAGGGCTGCCTCCCCCATGAAAAATATATAGTAACTATTATATCGTTTTTTCCTGCGCCGTCAATGGCGCGGCGTGGAAGCGGCAGAGATTTTGTGCTATGATACGAGGTGGGGAACGTCCATCATGAAAGGAAATGGGGCGGAGAAATGAAAAAGTATGATGTGGCTATTATCGGAGCGGGCCCGGCGGGCTCTTTTGCCGCCTATGAACTGACTGAAAAGAGGCCGGGTCTCAACATCGTTGTCTTGGAGAGCGGGCAAGATATTTATCATCGATCCTGTCCCATCGCGACGGGCAAGGTGAAGAACTGCATCAATTGCAAACCGTGCAATATCATGCGTGGGTTTGGCGGTGCGGGGGCTTTTTCTGATGGAAAATATAATTTTACGACACAGTTCGGTGGCTGGCTGAATGAATACATTGACGATGATAAGGTTATGGATCTCATTCGCTATGTAGATGAGATCAATCTCCGCCATGGGGCCCCTTCTCAAGTCTTTACAACAAAGGGAAGTGAACTTCGGCGAGAGGCGCTCCGTCATGATCTCCACCTCTTGGATGCCAGTGTGCGTCATTTGGGGACGGAGAATAACCTTCGCCTATTAGAAGCAATGTATGAAGTTCTTAAGGGGCGGGTGGAGTTTCGCTTTCTGACGCCGGTTAAAACAATAGAAACCGATGGGCACGGCGACAATGCATTGGTGTTGGAAAATGGAGAACCCCTCGCTGTAGAGTATATCATCGCCGCACCGGGGCGGGCCGGTGCAGAATGGTTCAGTGATGAATGTCAACGCCTTGGGGTTAAGCTCATCAACAATCAGGTGGACGTGGGCGTGCGGGTGGAAGTACCAGACGAGATATGGAATCATATCACCGATCAAGTCTACGAAGCGAAGTTAGTCTATCGAACGAAGCGGTACGGCGATTTAGTACGCACCTTCTGTATGAATCCTCACGGTCACGTGGTGACAGAGAATACCGACGGTGTCATCACGGTGAACGGTCATTCTTATAGCGACCCGAACCTGCAGAGCCATAATACCAATTTTGCCCTTTTGGTGAGCAATCACTTTACAGAACCCTTTCACGAGCCGTATAAATATGGAAAACGTATTGCTTCCTTTTCCAATATGTTGAGCGGCGGCGTTTTGGTGCAGCGCTGGGGCGATTTAGCCAAAGGGCGGCGCACGGATACTGACCGATTGGCAAAGAGTTTCACCCGGCCCACGCTTTCTGCGACGCCGGGGGATTTAGGATTGGTGCTGCCGAAGCGTCACTTGGATAATCTCATGGAAATGATTCAGACTTTGGATCACATCGCACCGGGCATGACGAACGATGATACGCTTCTTTATGGCGTAGAGGTGAAGTTTTACAGTTCTCGCATTACGTTGACGAAGGAACTGGAAATGCCCCTCTCAAATATCTTTGCTGCCGGGGATGGTGCGGGTGTGACCCGCGGTCTTTCCCAAGCGGCAGCCAGCGGTGTCTACGTAGCTCGAACCATTTTAGCACGGATGGAAGCAACAGGAGCTTCTTGCGGGAATTTCTGAAGGCTGTAAGACACATGTTGCTTTTCGCTCATTCTCTAAGCCACTAAAGTTTTTTTATGAATAGATTATCTTTTGACGGGGAATATGGTATTATGATACGTAGATTAGATTAACAGAGAAATGGGTGACGATGTGTGGAACGTCTGAAAGTAATGATTGTAGATGATTCTCGTGTCAGCTGCTCGGTGCTGTCGGAGGTTTTAGCCAAGACGAATTTTGTGGTGGCGGCGACTGCGAATAACGCCGGAGAGGCGGTAGAGAAGTATCAGGAGTGCCAGCCGGATGTGGTGACTATGGACATGAATTTGCCCGATGCCGACGGGATCGAGTGCAGCCGAAGGATTCGGGCCATTGATCCTAAAGCCCGGATCCTCATGATCAGTGCCATGCGGGATGCCGCACTGATGCTCAAGGGCCGCGAGGCCGGTATCGGTTCCTTCCTGCAAAAGCCGGTGGCACCCAATGAACTTTTGGATGCGCTGACCTTCCTTTGCCAAGATCAGTTGGGCCATTTGGGAGAGCTGAAAGATCTGTACGTGAAGTCCTTTGCCAAAGTGCTGGAAAAAGGGCTCTTCAGTCTGGTGGGCGTTCCCAGCCAGGTTACCGTTGAGGTGGCCGAGGGAAACTACCTTGATGTCAACGGCATCGCGGTCATCATCGGTTTAACGGGGACGCCTATGGGACGAGCTATTGTCTATATGGATCGTTCGACCATGCGCCAATTCGCCTGCGCTCTTTTGGGGAAGGACAATGAAAAAGAGTTGTCCGAAGAGGAGGCCAGCGATGCGGTGGAAGAGGCGGCCAACATCATCATCGGGCGGGCCGCTTCCACCATCAATGATATGAAGGAAAAAGAGATGCGCATTTCACCGCCGGGGACCATTTGCGGCGCGTCCATCCGCATTGCCAATTTTAAGATGATGTCTTTCCGCGTAAAAGCTGAGACACGGCTGGGAGATATCTGCATGAATATCGGTTTTGCGGAGGGGGAGTAAGAGATGGACGCGAAATTAGTCAACCCCTTCATTGATGCGATCGTCAACGTGATGCCCCAGATGGGCTTTGAGGTGCCTCAGCGGGCAGGGATGAGCGTGAAGAATCAGACTTGCAAAAGTCTTGACGTATCCATCATCGTCGGTTTTACGAAAGGACTGCGGGGCAATATCGTTTACAATATGTCGGAGGATACGGCAAAGTTTATCGCTTCGAAGATGATGATGGGGATGCCGGTGGATGAGCTGAACGACATGGCACAGAGCGCGCTTTCCGAGCTATCAAACATGCTGACGGCCAATGCGGCTACTAATCTTGCTGCGTTGGGTATGGAGGTGGATATATCCACCCCCAGCCTTACCGTGGGCAAGGATTTCCAGATCAAGATCAGTAATACGCAGTACCTTTCCGTCGACATGGATCTGGGCGGTAAGATCCTAGAACTTGATATCGCAGTGCAGTGAATAGGGAAATCAGGCAGGCGGACAGAAGCTCCGCCTGTTTTTTTATTGCAATAAAGAATATCGAAAATAATATTTGACTTTTTGACTTATTGCAGTATAATAGTGTCAGAAGCTGGGGCGACAGCTCCGACAGCATGTTAATGGACTATTACCGTTTCTATTTAGGAGGGAACGATCATGAGTGAAGAAAAATATACACAAAAAACCTTAGCCGCCATACAATCGGCACAGCAAATGGCGGCGCTCCATTACCATCAGGAAATTACGTCGGCACACCTTCTCTTGGCTTTGGTGAAGGAGCCTGAGGGGCTCTTGCAGACGATCTTCGATGAGGCGAAAGTGGATCTTCCTATGTTGAAAGTGCGCTTAGAGCAGATTCTCGCCAAAATTCCCAGTGTCAGGGGGCAGGATCGCCTGTCCATGGGCGTCGATATGGCGCGGGTTATGGCAAAAGCCGATGCGGCGGCGCGGGAGATGAAGGACGATTTTGTCAGCACGGAACATTTTCTCTTAGGGATCGTGTCGGACGGCAGCGAGGAAGTGCAGGCGGCCTGTCGGGAATTTGGTCTGACAAAGGCGAAGATTCAAGGTTCTATTAAGAAAAATCGCAAGCAGAACGTGACCAGCGATCATCCGGAAGACGGCTATAAATCTTTGGAAAAGTATGGCCGCGATCTCACAGCGGCGGCGCGGGCCGGAAAGCTTGACCCGGTAATCGGTCGGGATGAGGAAATTCGCCGGACGATTGAAATTTTGTCCCGCCGCACGAAAAATAACCCGGTTCTCATCGGCGAGCCGGGGGTGGGAAAGACAGCTATTGTCGAGGGATTGGCGCGGCGCATTGTGGCTGGGGACGTGCCGGAATCGCTGAAAAATAAGAGTGTCTATTCCCTCGATTTGGGGGCTTTGGTAGCGGGGGCGAAATTCCGCGGTGAATTTGAGGAACGTTTGAAAGCTGTGCTGGGTGAGATCGTAAAGTCGGACGGTCAAATCCTTCTCTTTATCGATGAAGTGCATACTGTCGTGGGCGCGGGGGCAGCGGAAGGTTCCATGGATGCGGGGAATCTCTTAAAACCCATGCTGGCCCGCGGTGAATTGCGCTGTATTGGCGCAACGACCCTGAATGAGTACCGTAAGTATATCGAAAAGGATGCAGCCTTGGAGCGTCGTTTTCAGCCGGTCATGGTAGGAGAACCAACCGTCGAAGATACCATTTCTATCCTGCGCGGCTTAAAGGATCGCTACGAAGTGCACCACGGCGTTCGCATTCGGGATGCAGCCTTAGTGGCGGCAGCGACGCTTTCCGACCGGTACATCTCCGATCGGTTCCTGCCGGATAAGGCCATTGATTTAGTCGATGAAGCGGCGGCCAAACTGCGGACGGAAATCGAGTCGGTACCCGCTCCGATCGACGAAGTGCAGCGAAAGATCATGCAGCTGGAGATCGAAGAGCAGGCGCTCAATAAAGAGTCGGACGCGGCGTCAAAGGCACGTTTAGCGGAATTAGACAAAGAAAAAGCGGCGCTTAAGGATAAAGAAGCGACGCTGCGAGGCCGCTGGGAAGCCGAAAAACAGGGTATCCTGCGGGTACGGGCCATTAAGAAGGAAATGGACGAAGCGAAACAGTCCATGGAGCAGGCAGAACGCAGCGGCGATTTGATGAAAGCATCGGAAATCAAATACGGGAAATTACCGGATTTGCAGAAAAAACTGGACGATGAAGAAAAGATCATCGCTGAACACGCCGCTGACAATCGACTTCTGAAAGAGGAGGTAGGGGAGGAAGACATCGCGGCGGTGGTGAGCCGTTGGACAGGGATTCCGGTTACCAAGATGCTCACCGGCGAGCGGGAGAAGCTCCTGCATTTGGCAGATGTGCTTCACCAACGAGTTGTCGGGCAGGATGAAGCGGTACGGGTCGTCAGTCAGGCTATCCTTCGGGCACGGGCCGGAATTAAAGATCCCAGCCGCCCCATCGGGTCCTTCATCTTTCTCGGCCCCACCGGCGTGGGCAAGACAGAATTGGCTAAGGCATTGGCGGAGGCTTTGTTTGACGACGAACGCAGCATGATCCGCATCGATATGTCAGAATACATGGAGAAGCACTCGGTGGCTCGGCTCATTGGGGCGCCTCCGGGGTATGTCGGTTACGATGAAGGCGGTCAGCTCACTGAAGCGGTACGCCGCCGTCCTTACAGTGTCATCCTTTTGGATGAGATCGAAAAGGCACACCGAGACGTCTTTAACGTACTCCTCCAAATCCTTGACGATGGGCGCCTGACAGATGGCAAAGGCCGGGTGGTAAACTTCAAAAATACGGTCATCATTATGACCTCAAATCTTGGCTCGCAAGAAATCCTCAATAAAGATTTCGACGCGGCGCAAAAGGCAGTTCGCGATTTGCTGAAGGAGTATTTCCGTCCTGAATTCTTGAATCGTGTGGACGATATTGTGGTGTTCCGGGCGCTGGCCAAGGAACAAGTGAAGGAAATTGCGGCACTGCTCCTTTCTGGGCTTTCGAAGCGACTGGAAAAGCAGGTCAAAGTGAAGCTGACTTGGAGCGACGCTGCCTTGGCTACTTTAGCAGAGCAGGGCTTCGACCCGAACTTTGGAGCACGTCCGCTGCGTCGTCTCCTTAGCCATTCCATCGAGACGCTGCTTTCGGAGAAGATCATTCGGGGAGATGTGACAGCCGGCGATACGGTTGCCATCGGGCTGAAAAACGGTGTATTTACGGCGAAAAAAGTGTGAGATTAACTCAATACGGTTTATTTTGGCGTCTTTTCATCGGCGGTGTATCTGTCGATGAGAAGACGTTTTTTGTTGATACAGCCGGGTTTCAGGTTACAGTGTTATGATTGGAAATAGATTTTGTCAAGTTTGAGGTGTTGAACACTTATGAAAAGGTATATCCTTCCCGTATTTTTTACAGCGATGGCAACGGCGGTATTGACGGTAACGCTTTTAGTGGGCGCAGGTGCTTATGCGGTGGGAAGCTGTTTCATCGATTTGGCGCTGAAGCGCGGCTCGGGGGGAGATCCTATGGCGCCGCCGGTGGTTTTTAAAAGTGCCATTGAAGGTAGCGGGCGAAAGATTGAAAGCGCACGGCGACCAGAGTACCCGGCTGAGGAATGGCGTCTTCGTTCCTTTGATGGTCTGGTGCTTCAGGGGACCCATTTCCAGCCGGCTGAGGAGAGCCATCGGTGGGTTGTTTTAGTCCACGGTTATGGCTTGGAACAGGATTATACATGGCAGTTTGCCGATCGTTATTTGAAACATGGCTATCAAGTTCTCACGCCGGATATGCGGGCTTCAGGAAAAAGCGAAGGAAAGTATCTAACCATGGGGGCCTTAGAGAGCCGGGACATAGAGAACTGGGTGAAGGAAATAAAAAAGCGTGACCCGGCAGCGAAAATCCTTCTTCACGGGGTATCCATGGGGGCGGCCACGGTGATGCTGGCGTCGGCCCGCCAGCCTGACGGTGTAGTGGCAGCGATAGAGGACAGTGGGTACAGCGATCTTTATGATCTCTTTGGCACCGAGTTGGAACGGCTCGTCGGTGTATCTTTACGACCAATACTGGAACTTTCGGATTTTATCTGTCGTCAACGGGCGGGGTTTTCTTTTGCCGAGGCATCGCCTATTGAGGCGGTGGGCAATATACATCTTCCTATCCTTTTTATACACAGCGATGTAGATAAGCTGGTCGCTTACGATATGATGGAGGACCTCTATGCCGTTTGTCCGGCGACAGGCAAGGAACAGTATACGGTTCACGGTTTCCCCCACGGCGTGGCCTATCAGGATAAAAATTATTTCTCGACGGTGTTTGCTTTTGCCGATCGCTGGACCGCTTCTTAAAATTCGAGCAGTGATGTTTTTGCGGGCGAAGGCGATTTTTCTTGTACATTGCGTTCCTTGATATCTATGATATAATATGAACATATTTTCATATTTAGCAAAGATGTAACAGAGATAGAGCGAGGAAGGTCAGGGGAGAAAGATTATGCTGGGGGCATACGGGAAAAATTATTTGCGTGTGGCAGTGCCTTCGGGTTTTGAGGGTATTTTTATGGTGCTGCTGGCTTCCGCTGATCTCATCATGGTGGCTTCTTTAGGGCCGGAAGCGGTGGCGGCCGTTGGCATATTTATGCAGCCGCGCATGGCGCTTCTTTGTTTTCCCCGCTCCTGGGCATCGGCGGTAACGCTCATTGCTGCAAAGTATGCTGGACAAGGCCGTCAACGTTCAGCGGTGACGCTTTTGAAGCAGTCCATCTTCTTTGGCGTTCTGTCGCTGGGAATCATTCATGGTGTCTTTTGGCTGTTTCGTGATTTTATTTTGAAACTCATGGGGGCGACGCCGGATTATATGGCGTTAGCTTCCGATTATGCAGCTATCGCTACCGTGGCCATATACATCACCGCTGTGACTACTGTACTGCAAGCGGTACAGCTCGGTTTCGGCAGTACGGCCATCATTATGCGGTCCAACGTAGCGGGGAATGTAGTGAATGTCATCGCCAACGCCCTGTTGATTTTTGGCATCGGGCCTTTTCCTCGGCTCGGGGTTGTGGGGGCGGCGGTAGGAACCGTCGTGGGAACACTTGTGGCACTGGCCCTTACGGTGTCTGCTCTTCAAAAAAATGGCCTCCTATCAGGAGGCCGCTGGTTGCCGGAACGGCTTTATTTTCGCCGTATTCTGCCGATCTTTGGCAGTGTGTTCAGCGAGCAGGGCTTTGAGCGCATCGGGATGCTGATTTTCGCCCGAATCGCCGCAGATTTGGGGACGGTAGGTTTTGCCGTGCACAATATCTGTATGAACATCTGTGATATTTACTATTGTTTCGCAGTGGGCTTCGGAAAGGCCAGTATGGTTTTAGCGGGACAGTCCTGTGGGCGAGAGAGTGTTCTCGAT